>CAYYQJ010000212.1:0-5768 GCA_964473775.1 uncultured Bacteroidales bacterium
AGATAGCTTCAGGTGACTGGAGTTCAGACGTGTGCTCTTCCGATCTCCACAGGTTATGAAGAAGCGGCCTCACAAGGATTAATGGCAGGTATAAATGCGCATAATAAAATCCATAATAAAGAAGATTTTATTTTGAAAAGGTCAGAAGCTTATATTGGAGTTTTGATAGACGATTTAGTTACAAAAGGAGTGGATGAGCCCTATAGAATGTTTACATCCAGGGCTGAGTATAGGATATTGCTTAGGCAGGATAATGCAGATATTCGGTTGACCGGGTTAGGGTATAATCTGGGATTGATATCCGAAAAAAGGATGAAAGAATGCTCTACAAAAATTGATAGGATTAACCAGATTATTGATTTTTCTAATAATGAAACTGTGCTTCCAAGTGATGTCAATAGTTTTCTTCTTAGCAAAGATACTGCAGAAATTTCTCAGAAAACTAAAATTCATAACCTGCTTTTACGACCACAGGTGGATATATTTGAGTTTATCGCTGTATGTGATTCTTTCCAAAATTTTCTTAAAAAAAGAAAGATTAAGGATAGGGAAGTGCTTGAAGAATCGGAGATTTTAATCAAGTATGCCTCGTATATTGAAAAGGAAAAAGAAATCGCTGAAAGGGTGCTGAGGCTTGAAGAAATTGCCCTGCATGAGAATTTTGATTATAAAAATATTAAAGCATTGTCCAGTGAGTCGAGGGAAAAATTAAGTAAGATAAAACCCAAAACTATAGGTCAGGCTTCGCGTATAAGTGGAGTCTCACCAGCCGATATTACAGTGCTTTTAGTACAATTAGGCAGATAATGTTTCACGTGAAACCCATGAAATGGAAAAATTAGAACAATGTATAATTTGTGGAAACAAAGAGTTTTCAGAGTATCTGAAAGGGACCGATTATTTCCTGACACAAGAGAAATTTACAATTGTAAAGTGCAATAAATGCGATTTTATTTTTGTAAATCCCAGACCTGATGTTCAGGAAATCGGCAAATATTACAAATCTGAGGAGTATATTTCGCATTCGAATAACAAAAACGGACTGCTAAATAAGGTTTATCATATCATCAGAAAGAGAAACCATGGCAAGAAATATGAGCTAATTTCAAACTTTAAATCCAATGGAAAATTGTTGGACATTGGTTGTGCAACTGGTGAATTTCTAAATTATGTAAAGAAAAATAATTGGGAAACTGTCGGTATAGAGCCTGATTCGGATGCAAGAGAATTTGCAAAGACTGCATACAATTTAAATGTTCAGCCAGAAGTTTATTTGAATGAGCTAAAATCTGAATCGTTCGACATTATAACAATGTGGCATGTGTTGGAACATGTTCATGAATTAAAAGAAAGATTGGAACAGATTCAAAGGTTACTCGTTAAAAATGGAGTTGCAATTATTGCCGTTCCAAATGCCGCATGCTACGATTCTAAAATTTATAGTGAGTATTGGGCCGGTTATGATTTGCCTCGACACATTTATCATTTTACTCAAGAGACAATCATTAAACTTTTTGAAAGGCATAATTTCAAATTTGAAAAAAGGGTTCCGATGAAGTACGATGCTTATTATATAAGTATGCTTAGCGAAAAATATAAAAGCGGAAGCAAGAATTTGGTAAAGGCATTTTTTAATGGATATAAATCCAATTTGTGGGCAAAACGAAATAATGACAATTTTTCGAGCCTGATTTATGTTTTCAGGAAAGTTGATTCAATTTAAAGGCCTATAAATTATTTTGACCCTAGTATGGTATTTGTATATAAAGATTTTTAAAAAAGCCTTTATAGGGGCTTAAATAAAGCCGGTTTTTCAGGGCGATTCATTTTTTAAAAGAAATTTATGAAAAAAAAGGTAGAACTGAATATTATTATTGCCATTCTTTTATTAGCTGTTTTTGTAATTGCCGATTTTCTTGTCGGGAATTATTTGCTGACTTCGAAAAATGATTTGATCAAAACCATCCGAAAAATTGAAAACAGCATTTCTGAGAAGGAAAAAATTGCAAGAGAGAATCTCGACGATTTAATTTTGCAATCTGAGAAAAGTCCGGCCTCCACTTTATTCGGAAATAGTAAATACGCTAAATTATCAGAAACAGAAAACATCTCTTTTCTGATTTATAAAAATGATAGTTTGCAATTTTGGTCCGACAACAAATTGAATGTTGCAGATTACAATTCACAAATCTTTTCTGACAGTAATTTCATAAAACTTAGCAATGGGTATTATGATATAATCGAAACAAAGAAAAATAATAAAACTTATGTTGCGGCCATTCTTATTAAATCAGAATACAAGTATGAGAACGATTACCTGATAAATGATTTTAATAAGAATTTAGGGTCAAATTATAAATGCCTAAAAATAGCGGATAGCAACAGTAATACCTTTGTTAAAAACTCTGCCGGAAAAATTCTGTTTTCTGTAATTGCCGGAAAAGATAAAACTCACAATCTGGTTTACGAAACCATAACGGTGATTCTTTTCTTTCTGGAGTTTCTTGCTTTGCTATATTTATTGTATTCTGTAGGACGAAACTTTTTTGATAAAAAAAACAAATCAATTGGGTTTACTCTGATTTTTGGTTGTTTTATTATTTTGCTGCGTTATCTTCAGTTTCATTTTAAAATTCCCTTTGGCATTTACAGAACCGAATTTTTCAGTCCGGTTTATTATGCCTCTTCAGAGTTCCTCCCCTCTTTTGGGGATATGATGCTAAATAGTCTCATCATTTTTGCGCTTTCAATTTTATTGTATAAAAGTGTTGTTTTCAAAAATGAGGTTTATCCAAAGGCTGGAATAATAAGGATGATTTTTACACTTTTCATCACCGCCTTTTCGTATTTCCTTTTTCTTTTATTAATCGATATCATTCGGTCGAATGTAGTCGATTCAACCATTTCTTATAATCTGAACCAGATTTTTTCAATCTCATTTTTGAGCATTCTGGGTCTGCTTGTAATGGCTATTTTGGTTTTAGCCTATTTTTTATATTCATCGGTGTTCTTTCGTATCTTGATAAAAACAGGAGTAAAAACACCAGAATTTGCATTTTCGTTGTTATTGATACTTGTGCTTTTCTACTTTTGGCATCCTTTGCAAATTGCTAACGATATCCATATCATAATTTGTTTTGGATTGTTTTGGCTCACTTTTTTATTTATTCAAAAGAATAACGGCAAAAAGATGAATTATTATCTGATAGTTTTTTATCTGATTTTGTTCACCTATGCTTCTTACTATATCATTGACAAGGCGAATAATTTTAAGGAGATTGAAAAACGTAAATACTTTGCCGAAAAATTATCGTCAGGCGAGGATCCCCTGGCAGAATATATTTTTGCTGATGTTCAAAAAAATATTGATAAGGATAAGGTGCTTCTGAGTAAATTGCAGAATTATCCTAACGGTGAAAATGAACTGAAAGCTTATCTGGTAAAGAAATATTTTACCGGGTTTTGGGATAAATATAAAGTTCAGGTTACTTTTTGTGGGGCTAATGATAGTTTGCTTATGCAAAATAACGCACAGAAAACGTATTGTTTTAACTATTTTTCTTACCTGGCAAACACAGTTGGAAAGCCCACTTCTTGCGATGATTTGTATAGATTGAACTATGGCACCGGCGGAAATAATTATCTTGCGATGTTTAATTTTGCTAAAGATTCGGCTTCTTTGCGCATGTTTATTGAGCTTAATTCGAAGTTTATTCCAAAAGGATTGGGCTATCCCGAGCTATTGATAGATAAGAAAATCTTTTTGAATTCTGATCTTACCAATTATTCTTACGCAAAATATTATGGCAATGGTTTGATTGATGCTTACGGAAAGTATTATTATTCTATGAATTATAAGTTCAGAGATTCGTTGATGATTAACGATTATTTGTTGTTTAACGATAAGGGTTACAATCATCTTTTGTTTAAAGTGGATCATTCGAGCTTTATAATTATCAGTAAAAAGAACGGAGATATATTGGATGCTTTGGCTCCATTTTCTATGTTGTTTTGCTTTTTTGTTGTGGTTTTACTGGTGTTTTTTGTTCTGTACAAATTGCCTTTTAAAGGAGGTTCTATAAAACTTGACTTCAAAAACAGGTTGCAACTGGCAATTGTTTCCATTATACTGATATCATTTTTAATCATTGGAGTATTGTCTTATTTGTTTATCAAAAATCTGAATAACAATAAAAACATTGATTTATTAAGCGAAAAATCCATGTCGATATTGATAGAATTGCAAAGCAAACTGGGCGAAACCAACGAAATGAATCAGGATCAGCAGGGATATTTATCTAATGTGTTGGGCGAGCTTTCCAATGTTTTTTTTACGGATGTGAATATTTTCGACACCAACGGTAGCCTGATTTCTTCTTCGCGGGCACAAATATTTAATGAGGGATTGATATCGCGAAAGATAAATCCAACCGCATTTTATCAGTTAACAAGCGAGAAAAAGACTTTCTTTATTCAGAAGGAATTTATCGGAAAACTTGAGTATTATTCGGCTTATGTGCCTTATTATAATAAGGATAACAAGGTGTTGTATTTTATCAATTTGCCTTATTTTGCCAAAGAAAGTGAGTTGAAGAAAGAACTTTCGGCCTTTCTTATGGCGTTTGTTAATATTTATGTACTATTCATTGCCATATCGATATTTATCGCACTGTTTGTCGCCGTACGGCTTACCCGACCTTTGAATGTTATTCGTGAGAAAATAAGTAAAATCAGATTGGGAAGTAAGAACGAAAAGATTAGTTGGCCACGACAAGACGAGATTGGAAGCCTTATATTTGAATATAACAGAATGATTGATGAGATTGCTGTTAGTGCTAATTTGCTGGCTAAATCGGAACGCGAAAGTGCCTGGCGCGAGATGGCCATGCAGGTGGCGCATGAGATTAAGAATCCATTGACACCTATGAAGCTAAGCATTCAGTATCTGGATAAAGCCTGGAAAGATCAGTCGCCGGAATGGGAATCTATCATGAAACGATTTTCTAAAAACATGGTGGAGCAAATAGATGCTTTATCGGCCATTGCTTCGGAGTTTTCTTATTTTGCAAAGATGCCTTTGCCAGAGAATGAAGTGTTTGATGTGATGCCTGTGATTGAAAGTTCTATGGCTATTTTTGGCACCAGCGACGAAATCAAATTCTCGCTCAACTACAATCAGAAGCTCACTTACCTGATTTTTGCTGATAAAAAGCAGGTGGTAAGGGTGATGAACAATCTGATTCATAATGCTGTGCAGGCCATTGGCAACAAAGCCGGAGGCAGTATAGCCATAAGTGTTGAGTGTAAAGACGAAAAAATCGTTATCGCTATACGCGACAATGGAGGGGGTATTCCCGACGATATGAAAGAAAAGGTGTTTGTGCCTAGCTTTTCGACAAAAAGCGAAGGAATGGGCCTCGGATTGGCCATAGTGAAGGGTATAGTAGAAAACAGCGGAGGCAAAATCCGTTTCGAGTCAGTCGTGAATCAGGGAACCACCTTTTTTATCGAATGGCCGCAGAGATGAGTAAAAAGTGGAAAGGTGATGGTCATTAGCTTCGCGTCATTGATGGTCATTAGGTCATTTGAGAACTCAAACAATAACCCAATAACTCAATTAACCTGATTAATTTGATAGCCTTGACAAACTTGACAAACTTGACAAACTTGATAAACTTGACAAACTTGATAAACTTACTCCACCCATTCAATCACCACCACCGCTTCGGTGAGGTCGCTTAGATTGCGAATCACCAGGTAAGGATTAT
>CAYYQJ010000213.1:0-5768 GCA_964473775.1 uncultured Bacteroidales bacterium
GTAAGCCCCATTCATTTCTATGAAGTAGGTTTTGTTATAATTGTAAGTCACCCTTAGAGCCGGGATTTATTGCTAAAACTTTCATAGTAAAGTAAGAGTTTTGTTATTTTGCTATCATTGCTGAGAGAGCGATGGAATATAATTTTGTAAGTTCGCTGTCGCCACGCGAGGTAAGTACACAAGGAACTTTGGCACCATAAACCACTGCACCCAATTCGCCACCGGCTAATTTGGTGTTGGTTTTGAAGAATACGTTGCCTGATTCGATGTTGGGAAACAAAATACAATCTGCTTCTCCACCAATAGGGCTTTTCAATTTTTTAATTTCACAGCTTTCTTTGTCCACACAAACATCCAAAGCCAATGGTCCGTCAACAATGCCGCCTTTAATTTGTCCGCGGTCGGCCATTTTGCTGATAATAGCTGCATCAATGCAAGCTTGCATGCCCAGCGACATTTGTTCGGTAGCAGCCAGCAAAGCAACTTTTGGGTTTTCGATACCCAAAGCATGTGCAGTTTGAATCAGATAATTGGTCATAGCAATTTTTTGATTCAAATCCGGTGCAGGAATTATAGCTACATCAGCCACAATAATCAATTTCGGATACATGGGTGTTTCGATAACAGTAACATGGGTTAGAATAGATTTTGGCCCTGCCATCAAACCTGTTTCTTTATTCAGGATAGCGCGCATATATTTATCGCTGGTAACAAGACCCTTCATTAATATATCACCCTCTCCTTTATTGATAAGTTCAACAGCTTTTAAGGTTGCCTTCCATTCGTCGGCTTCCTGTACAATCTTAAATTTATTTACATCGATATGGTGTTCGATACAAACTTTTTTTATAGTGGCTTCATCTCCCACCAATGTAGCCTCTACAATACCTTTATCAATGGCGCCACTAACAGCTCCAATAGTGTGAGAATCGTTGGCATAAGCTGCAACCAGGCGTTTTTTTGTTTTGCTTTTCAGCACTTCAAACATTTGATCCAATTTGGTAATTGACATAAATTTTCCTCCTTAAGTTTTATTAGAATTTTTTTTGCGAAAATAGTATTTTATTGATTGATTAAACCAATTTTTGAAATATTATTATTTGGCGTAAAAATCTATCATTTTCTGAATCGCCAATCTACACACCGGACAGAAATTATTTACTGTAATAGATTTCATGCTACAATCATAAACCGGACGGTAAACTCCCTTATTCACATAACCGCCTCCCTCGAAAACTCCAACCACGCCTTTATACTTTTCTGTATTGGGTGTAGGTATGGGCGTATCTTTGGCAATCAGGTTTTTCCATTTGATGTCAAAGTTAACCATTGTGGTCAGATTGGGCTCCCATGGCTCAATATCCAAAGGATAAAACTCGTTGTATGATGTCTCCGAATCATAATATTCGTCTCCCAATCCTGCAAAACTATGGCCCAATTCATGAGAAAAAACATACTCGTCGTAAATATTCTCACTCACACAGGTGGCATAATCATTATAAATAGCTCCGCCACCATAATGACTGGTGTTTACCATAATATAAATCTGATCGTATGGCGCATTCGATGCCACATCTCTTACCGATTTGTTATCACTTGTCATAAGATATCGTTCCGAATCGAAGGTGTAGAAACTGGTGCTCAGCAAAGTATTCTTCCAAATCCCTACTCCTGGCATATCCGTTCCTGATTCTGCCGAAGGCGCCTGAATGGCATAAACATTAAATTTCGACTTGTTTTCTTTATATGGAGTGGCTTCAAACAAAAATCCCGTAAACCGTTTTGCATCTTTTATAAATTTATCCATCTCGTCCTTGGTATAACCATCAGGTATGATTACCAAATCAACTTTAACTGCAGGGTCGCCTGATTTTAATATTTCAACTTTTGGAAATGCTAGCTTTTGTTCCTTCTTGATAAAATAATTTTTCGGGTCAACGCTATAGGTAAACCTCTTTTCGAAAATACCTTTACTGTTTCTTGCCTCAAACTCTACTCTGATTTTGTTTTTTGGAAACGGACATACCACCGTTTCCGAAAATGATTTCATAGTTTCTTTGGCCTCATTGGTAGTTTGCCATTCCGAAAACAAGGTGGAATAAGTGCGCGAATAAATCAGCGTATTACTTGCTTCGTCAAACACCTTGAAATTGTATTTTCCATAATCAAAAATGTCTATCAGATTCACTTTCGAGCCGCCCCAATAAGGCTCCTGAATCACTTCGTCTATAGAATACGAATCGGTGGAATGATTGCCCGTATGATAATAATCTATGCGTAAGGTCTTGTTTTCGAAATAATCATCAAAAGCAGCAACTGCTTTCAGATTTGCGATGATAAATAAGATGATCAGTAGTCTTTTCATGAAAAGTGTTTTATGAGTTTAATTGATTGTGATTATGATTTTGATTTTGATTGGGTTTATCTTTTTTGATAAATCCGTTTAATATGCTGCTGATAAACGAAACCACCAGACTGAATAATAAAGCCCACCAAAATCCATCAACCCTGAATTTTGTACTATCAATAAGATAAGCCGCCAGCAACACAATCATGGCATTGATAACAAAAATAAATAACCCCAAACTTAGTATCGTGGCCGGAATACTTATAAATAATAATATGGGGCGAACCAAGGCATTCAGTATGGCTAACGTGAATGCAACCAGTAATCCGGTTGTATAACCCACAACAATAATGTGCGGGTTCATTAAATAGGCGGCAAGCATCACCGCAAAGGCTGTAAATAATACTTTTATAATAAATCTCATGCTTTTTAATTTTGAGCAAAGTTACATTTTTATAAAGAAATTATTACTTATTGTAAAAAGTTTTCAATGTTTTTGTACTTTTGAATCCATGTTTGATTCTAAAAAAGTCTTTTTGCTCTTTTTTCTTTTACTGAGTTTCTCCTTAAAGGCTCAGTTTTACGACAATGGACAGGACCCTGCTTCCATAAAATGGAAGTTTATCAAGACTCAGCATTTCAAAATCATCTTCCCATCCGAAATTGAACCTCAGGCGCAGCATGTAGCCAATATGCTCGAACAAGCTTTTCTGCCTTTATCCGCCTCTTTAAAATCAAAACCTGTAAACATTTCAGTGATTCTGCATAACCGCTCGGTCACATCCAACGCCATGGTTCCCTGGGCGCCAAAGCGAATGGAGTTTTATACCACTCCCGGACAGGACGACTATCCTCAACCCTGGTTCGACCAACTCGTAGTTCACGAATTCCGCCATGTAGCCCAATACTCTAAAATCTATTCAGGATTTACCAAAGCACTCAATTATCTCTTCGGACAGCAAATTACCGTTGCCGTTTTTGGCGTCTTCGTCCCTCTTTGGTTTGTTGAAGGCGACGCGGTTTGCACCGAAACAGCTTTTTCAAACAGTGGTCGTGGCCGTATGCCATCTTTCGAAATGGAACTACGCACGCAGTTGTTAGAAAAAGGCTGTTACAAGTATGATAAAGCCGTGTTTGGTTCCTACAAAACCTTCACCCCCGACAGATACGTTCTCGGATATCATCTGGTGGCCACTGCTCAAAAATATTTCACTTATGATGTATGGGAAACCGCCTTGCGCCGCACTGCCCATCTGCCTTTTATGGTGGTGCCATTCAGCAGCGGGGTTCATAAAGTAAGTCGCATGGGCAAGGCGAAATTGTATAAGTTTTGCATGCAAAAGCTCGATTCCGCATGGCGCGCTCAGGATAATAATATCGTGAAAACGAAATATTCTTTGCTGAAATCCCGTCGCAACAAATTTTTCAGCAGCTACAATCACGGTAGTTTTTCTGATACTTCAGGATATATTTCTGTGAAATCAGGAATCGACGATATCACCCGTTTTATCAGTATTTCTAATGCCGGCAAAGAAAAAAGAATATTCACTCCAGGCGATTACAACACCAATTCGCTCAGTTATGCCAATGGCAAAATCGTTTGGGCCGAAACCAAAAGCGATTTGCGATGGGACAATCGCAGCTTTTCTGTCATCAAATCCTTTAATCTTCACACCCATAAAGTTCGGAAACTCACTCGCAGGTCCAGATACTTTTCTCCATCCTTAAATCATCTGGGCAGCAAGATTGTCTGCATGGAACAAACCACCGATTCCAAATCTTTTATTGTGATTCTGGATGCTAAAACCGGTGCATTATTAAATCGAAAAGCTGCCGATTCCGGCGATTATATCATGACACCCACCTGGTCGTTTGATGATAAAGAAGTTGTTTTTATCGCTTTAAATAAATTCGGGAAACGTATTTGCCTATGGAATGTGGATGGCGAAATGCAAAACCTCACCCAGCCTTCTTTCACCAACATTCAGCAGCCAAGCAAATTTGGTTCAAATGTTTTTTATGTGGGCGCTTATTCGGGCATCAATAATATTTACCGTTTAGATTCCATGGGCGCGATTTACCAAATCACTTCTTCACGCTATGGAGTTACCGACCCTTCCTTGTCCGACGATGGCAAAAAAATTATTTACTCCGATTATTCCGCAAATGGGTTCCGTTTGGTGAACATAGAAATTGACTCCATGCCCGCTTTGCTTTTAGATAAAGTCGAAAACAAGTCCGCAAAAATCTATAAATCCCTATTAAAGGATGCCACAGTTTTAAATTTTTACGAAAGCCTCCCCACCAGATATCCCGTCCGTTCCTACTCTAAATTTCTGCATCTGCTCAATTTCCATAGTTGGGGCCCGCTTTCTATTGATGCCAACAACAATACCATAAAACCGGGAGTTCAGTTTTCTTCTCAAAATGCATTAAGCACCATGATAGTAAGCGCTGGCTATGATTATGGTTTCACCATTCATAATCAAAATTTTTATACCAAGGTTAGCTATACAGGTTTATTCCCCATTTTCGATTTTCAATTTAATTATCAATGGAATAAACACGATTCCATACGATGGGATGTTTTTTCGGCACAGGTGGATACCAAAATCCCTTTCAATCTTTCCGATGGCAAATATTATCGTTTAATTCAACCCCAGATAGGCTATTCTTTTGCCAATTATTTGCCACGAAACAACTACCCTGGCGATGCCATTTCCGGATATTTTCATGTGCTCACCTATCGCTTGTTTTCTTATAATATGATTAAAACTTCGCCCAAAGACATCAATCCGCGATGGGGGCAAATGATTGATATCCACTTTCAGCATACTCCATTCAACGGGCTTCATCTCGGAAACATCACGGCTATTGAAACCATGTTCTATTTTCCGGGCATTGGGCATCATCATAGCCTGAACTGCTATTTGGCTTTTCAGCAAATTGATGCCGGGCAGCGCTATTTCTCCGATATTATTGCCTCTCCTCAGGGCTACGATTTAACCGGATTTCATCAATTATTAACCGGAAAATTCAATTACGAATTTCCCCTGTTTTATCCCGATTGGAGCATTTTTTCAGCCTTATACATCAAGCGTTTTCGTGCCGCCCTGCATTTCGACCAAGGATTTCTTTCTAATATTAAAAACCACACAGCCGAATATCATTCTGCCGGACTTTCGCTTTTGGCCGATTTTAATATATTTCGTTTTCTGGCGCCCATCTCACTCGGTTGCCGGGCCACATATATTTTCAACAATCAGATGCCTTTATTAGAGTTTGTTTATAGTGTCAACTTTAATCAGTTATACTTTAAACCCAAATTCTCACGTATGAACGATTGATTTTTTTTTTAAGGATTTCTATTTTATAAAGAGATCGGAAGAGCACACGTCTGAACTCCAGTCACCTGAAGCTA
>CAYYQJ010000214.1:0-5767 GCA_964473775.1 uncultured Bacteroidales bacterium
TTGCTTTCTATTTTACTAAAGGCAGTTTCTAAGGATGCCTGATAAGTCATTGGGGTTATTTCCAATATTTTATTGATTTCATCATTTCGGCATATCACTTCAATTTTCATACTATTCACAAGGGCAATAGCTAATTTGTAGGAGGTGGATGTTACAAAATACAGCCAGTATGAGGACAGTTTGGGTGTCATCACAGGGACGATCCATATACGACGTTTTAATCCTCTTAAGCGGGCAAATTTCAGCAGCATCTCTTTATAGGACAATATATCAGGACCACCTATATCAAAATCTTTATCAAATGTTTCAGGCTTAAACATGGTTTTGGAAAGTATTTGGATAACGTCCGAGATGCCTATAGGCTGGCATTTGGTATTTAACCATTTAGGAGTTATCATCAATGGAAGTTTTTCTACCAGATCGCGCATGATTTCGAAAGAAGCACTTCCCGAGCCTATAATAATTCCGGCTCTTAAAGTGGTGAGATGATAATTGCCCTTGCTCAACACCGTTTCAACATTCTTTCTTGATGCCAGATGTTTAGATAAAACCGATTCGTTTACAATCCCGCTCAAAAAAACCACATGAGATACCGCGATTTTATTCATTGCATCCCTGAAGTTTTCAGCCGATTGCTGTTCAGGCAAGTGATAATCGGAAGACGAAGACATGGAATGTACCAAATAAAAAGCGCCATCAATATCTTTGGGAATACGCTCAAGCGAGGTTTTATCCAGCAAATCAATCTGAATAATCGTAATTCTTGATTTTAGCGATTCAGGCGGTGAAAATCTTTTGATGTCTCTTACACAGCATATCACATCATGGCCATTTTCGACCAATATGGGGAGAAGACGTTTCCCGATGTATCCTGATGAACCTGTTAGTAGTATTCTCATTTTTATTTATTTATTGAAAAGAAGGATTGATATTGTAAGGGCGGCGTTATATTGATGTAATTAATAAGCTGAATATGATTTTCCGAAGGTAGAGTATTTATTTGTAAACCAAGCAGGACAAATTTATTTTTGTTTTGTAAACCTATTTCAAGATAAAACATCTTTTCTTTCCTCTCCCTTAAAAAATATGATGGATTATGAGTTTGCTGACCCTTTTTGTGAAGTTGGAACATCTTCTTGAGAAGAGGTGACATCTCCTTGAGAAGATGGAACATCTCCCTGAGAAGATGGAACAACTCCTTGAGAAGTGGTGACAACTCCTTGAGAAGTGGTGACATCTTCTTGAGAGGTGGTGACATTTCCTTGAGAAGATGGAACATCTCCCTGAGAAGTGGTGACAACTCCTTGAGAAGATGGAACAACTTCCTGAGAAGATGGAACAACTTCCTGAGAAGAGGTGACATCTCCTTGAGAAGATGTGACATCTTCAGTAAAACCCAGAAAAACTGCATTTGTAGTGTGTATATCTTATTACAAATTAGTAATATAAATCCAACTGACCACTTCATAAAAAGAAGCGGTCAGTTGCACATTCAGTATTTTTGATAAGATAACTGCTTAAATTTCTATCTGAAAAACAGGAATTGCCCCGTTGTAAGGGTTAGAATCATTATGAAAAAGTTTTTCTTTTTGATCTTGAAATTAATTAAAAGTTTGGGTTATCCCGTAAGGATTTAATATCAATAGAAAATACACACACACATTTCGTATCTCCCTGTTGGTGCTTTTTTTATTCGCGACCAAAATTTTATATCCTTATAAATCTTGGATTTAAAAAATTATTTAACCATTTGGTTAGTTTATCGTGCACGATAAAAATTTTATCGGGTGTGATAAAGGTTTTATAGGGTTCGATAAAGGTATTATCAGGATCGATAAATACTTTATCATGATCGGTAAAGGTATTATCATGATTGATAAAAGGTTTATCATGATTGGTAAAGGTATTATCAGGTTCGATAAAAGCTTTATTAGGATCGGTAAAGGTATTATCATGATCGATAAAACCTTTATCATGATCGGTAAAGGTTTTATCAGAATGGATAAAGATATTATCATGATCGGTAAAAGGTTTATCGCATCCGGAGAAAATAGAATAAAGACAAAAAACACCCCGTTGGGTGGCAGAATTTGAAATAAGTTAAGCCCCAGTTCGGCTAATATTCTACCTTAATTAAATCTATCCTATTAGGTTCCATCTAATTTTAATACCAAAGCAAAGATAATATCCGCCAATCCGGAGCTAAAACTTAGTTACCTTACCACTAATAATTATAGGCACTCCAAACTTCAGTCACTTGAAGCACTCTATATTATTTTAATCAGCTCACTGATAATCTTTGTCATTTTTGGTTCGGCATTGTTGGCAGCCTGAATCACCTCTTCGTGCGATACTTCGTTTACTATGCCTTCAACCCCCAAATCGGTAATGATAGAAACCGCAAACACAGGCAAACCCATGTGGCGGGCCACAATCACTTCGGGCACGGTGGACATGCCCACGCAATCGGCACCCACGCGGAAAATATATCGGTATTCCGAAGGCGTTTCGAAACAAGGCCCCGTAACCGCCGCATATACTCCCTGAACACAATGAATGCCGTTTTGCTCTGCAATGCTGAGGGCTTTTTTAATCAGCTCTTTATCATAAGCATCGCTCATATCCGGAAAACGTGGACCCACTTGGTCGTTGTTTTGTCCGATAAGCGGATTGTTGCCCATTAGGTTGATGTGGTCGGTTATAATCATGATGTCGCCCACTTCAAAAGTCGGATTCACTCCGCCGCTGGCATTAGAAAGCACCAGAGTTTTAATACCTAAATATTTCATCACACGAATCGGAAACGAAAGTTCCTGCATATTATAGCCTTCGTAATAATGAAAGCGTCCCTGCATGGCCACCACATTCACTCCATTAAGGGTTCCGAAAACCAGTTGTCCTTTATGTCCCATCACCGTGGAAACAGGGAAGTTGGGAATTTCGGCATAGGGAATGGCTTTGTGAACCTTAATTTCGTTGGCAAGATTGCCCAAACCGGTTCCCAACACAATACCTATATGTGGCTGAAAAGAAGTCTGACTTTTAATAAATGCAAGGGTTTGATTAATTTTTTCTAACATAGTGTAATATTTTTTGTTCAAAAAGATGATAATCCTGAGGTGCAAAATCCATTTCGATAGGGATATAATATAGCGGAATCTGATTCAGCATATCAATATCAGCATGATGCACCAATCGGATAATATCTTTTTCGGTTGTGATTATCATATTATTATCGTCTGCAAAATTATGAAATTTTTGAATGATTTGCTTTATATCGTTGATAGTATATAAATGGTGATCAGAAAAACGCATAGAAACCACTTCAGCACAATGCTTTTTCAGATAGTTTTCTAAAGGTGTAGCATTGGCAATACCTGTAAAAAGCAACACCTTGGTATGGTTTAAATCGGACATTTTTATTGTTTGATTTTTGAAAATCGGAATGAGATTTCCGTAACTTATAAAAGAAACAAACACCTCTTGATGTTTTTTGGTACGATGTCGGTGGGCAAGAGCTTGTTTTTCTTCTTCCGAAATATTTTCAGGAGCTTTGGTGATGATAATGATGTCTGCGCGGTTGGCACCAACAGGAAATTCGCGCAACCTGCCTGATGGCAACATGCTATCATATATATAAAGCTTAGAATAGTCGGTAAGTAAAATATTCAATCCGGGTTTAACCCTGCGGTGTTGATAGGCATCATCCAGCAAAATGCATTGAGGCGAGGGCTGCAACCGCAATAGTTTTTCAATTCCTTTCACACGGTTTTCGCAAACCGAAACGGTGATGCCATCAAATTTATGATAAAATTGCAAAGGCTCATCGCCAATGGTTTGAGCTGTTGAATTTTTTGTAGCAAGATAAAAACCTTTGGTTTTTCGTCCGTAACCCCGGCTGAGTGTGGCCACCTTGATATTCTCTTTTTGCAAAATCCGTATCAGTAGTTCTATTAAGGGTGATTTTCCGGTGCCGCCTGCGCTGATATTGCCGGCACTAATCACAGGCAAGTTGAAAGATTTGGATGAAAGAAGATGAAAATCGTACAGTTTGTTTCTAACAAAAGTGATCAATCCGTAAAGAATCGAAAAAGGAGAAAGCAATAATTTCAGTAAGATTGGCATCTGTTATATCAATTGTTTGATGGCTTTACGGTCCACTTTGCCATTTACGTTTAAAGGGAAGTTAACTATAGAACGGATTTCGGCAGGAATCATATACGAAGGTATTTTTGTTTTCAGATATTGGTTCAGTTCTTCAATAAAATCAGAGTTCTCAATAAAAAGATGAATCATGGTATTGTCATTTTCGTTTTGAGAAGTAACAGCCACCACATTGGGCGATTTCAGAAACTCGCGGGCATGATGTTCAATTTCGCTCAACTCCACTCTGAATCCCTGAATCTTAATCTGATTATCGAGTCGGCCGCTAAACATAAAATCGCCTTCATTATCCGTAAAACAAATATCGCCTGTACGATAAAAAATATGGTCTTTATTATCTATGGTATAATGAAAAAATGAGGACTGATTTTTTTCAGGATTCTTTAAATAACCCGCAGTGAGTTGTCCGCCCGAAAGACATAATTCTCCCGGGATTTCATTACCCACTTCATTCAGTTGTTCATCCACCACAATAGATAACATATTGTGCATGGGTTTGCCAATACATAAAATTCCATTGTGGTCTTTGTTTATTGCATCGCGTTTCCAATCATAAGTAAGACAAAAAATAGTTGCCTCAGTTGGACCATACACATTCTGAATAAGAGCATTAGGAACACATTTGGCCCAGCCTGAAGTTAAATCGGTGTACAAAGCTTCGCCACAGAATAATGAGTATTTCATTTTCGGGAAACTGATTTCATCAAAATAATTATGCAAAAAACTCAGTATTGAAGGAACCATCAAAGCCACCGTAATTTCATAATCTTCAAGAATAGTGTAAGTGGAATTGAATTTAATATCCCCCGAAGGAACCGTATAAACACAGGCACCTATCGTGAGAGGAATCAGATACGACATGATAGATAGGTCGAAAGTCAAATCAAACATCTGCAGAAATCGGTCGTTTTCGTCTATCTGATAACCCAATGCAAAAAAGGCTTTCACAAACGAATCCAGGTTTTTAATCCTGATAGGAACTCCTTTAGGAACTCCTGTACTTCCTGAAGTGAAAAGTATGTAAGCATTTTGCTCAGGAGATATTTCAGGAACAGAAACTGTGCTTATTTTTGCCGTTAAATCATTGGTTTCAATAACCGTAAGTTTATCATTAATTGTAATAACCGAGGAAACCAAATCATTTACAGAGGTTAACACCATTCCGATTTCTGATTGCTCAATGATGCTGTCGTTACGGTCGGGTGGATTATGAGGATTGATTGGCACGTATGTTTTTCCGGACAGTAAAACAGACAAAATAGCAGCGTAGGTTTCAATATCATCATAAATTATGATTCCGATATTTTGTCCCGCATATTGCTGAACAACATCCTTAATACCATTAATCCGCTGACCTGCATCAGTGTAGGTATAATATTTTTGATTAATACAAAAGGCATTTTTATCATGAAATATTTCAAAAGCCCTGACAATTTTTTTAAACATATAAAAGTATTATAATTTGCAAAAGTACTAATTCGCAACAATTAATACTGCATCCTTTTCTGATTTATTACGATAAGAATGAAAACTCATTTATAGAAAAATAATTTTGCCGCCAAAATCATTTTTCAGGTTGTGCCGCCAAAGTTCCTTGCCATCC
>CAYYQJ010000215.1:0-5759 GCA_964473775.1 uncultured Bacteroidales bacterium
AGGATTTTGGAATCGGAATATTTGACTGGATTTTATGTTTGCAAGGTATGGGGTACCAGAAAAAAAGGCAAAGGAAACAACCTTTGCCCACAAGAGAAATAAAAATGTTGATATTGAAATTTTAATAGTCCAAAGTTATGATTCTACCTTTAGTGAAATTGAAGAATTTTTCTTTTTCAGCCATTATAACTCCGGGAATAAGATCATCGGCAGTTTTTCCGGCAGCTTTCATACAACTTGGACAAGCCATGAGAGTAACTTTCATATCAACCAGTTTTTTTAAGGATTCTTTTGAAGAAGGAAAAGTAGGATAGGTAATATCCTTAGCATCCTTCAAAACCACTTCAATTCCTTTGATGTCAAAATACACCACCACAGGTTTGTCCATGGCCATCATGGCTGCCATTTTTAAGGGCATTACTACTCTGTGAGGATCGTTGCTGCTATTGGAAATGTGGATAAATACTCCATCTTTCATTGCACAACAATCGGGAGTCATGGTTGAATCCATTTTAGTAACAACTACTTGTTTTTTTTCAGTTTGAGTACATGCAGCAATAAAAAGAACTGCTATAAGTACCAGATAAATCGATTTTTTCATAATTAGAATTTAATTTTTATTAATTGTTTAATTCAAAGGTAATTTGTTTTTTATTTAATCTCTTGGTTTTTCAAAATCATCTTTTCTTTTTCAGAAAATTAATTGCCTGGTTATAGAGAGATTTGAGCCGGAAATATTTAATTAATTATGAAAATCAATTAAATTTTCAGCCATTTCTATCCTCACCGGGTTATGGTTTTTATCAATAGCTGCAAAAGTAAAAATTGCTTCAACAGCCTTGCTTCTTCTATCGCTATTCATATCCTCAGTAAATATCACCACTTCAATTTCAATTTTTGCTTTTCCGGCCTTAACCACTTTTCCGATAATCTCAGCAAAACTAGCATATTTTATGGGTTTCAGAAATTCAATTTTCCCACAAGACACAGTAACCATACTCATACGCGTAAAACGGCTTGCAGTGATATAGGCCACCTCATCCATCCATTGCAGGGCTGTGCCTCCAAACAAAGTATCATGATCATTTACTGCATTGTGAAAAACCATTTTAAACTGATGTGTTTCGGTGTTTTTAATTCGTTCCTCAATATCCATATTTTTTTTTTTGCAAAAATATAAAAATTATTCTTCTTTATGAACGTAGGTTCATTATCTTTGCATAAAATTATCAACAATGCCTCGTCCGGTTAGAAATAGAAAAATCTGTAATCCACCTAAAATGAATGGTTTTAAACCTTTCGGAATGCCATTATGTAAAGCGAAATCAATAAAACTTCAGTTTGATGAATTTGAAAGTTTTCAACTAGTAGAATATGAAAACCTACCACAAGATGAGGCTGCATTGAAAATGGATATTTCCCGTCCTACGCTGACAAGAATTTATAACAGTGCCTTAAAAAAGATTGCAAAAGCATTTGTTGAAGGTTTGGCAATAGAAATTGAGGGTGGAAACATTGAGTTCGACAAAGATTGGTATAAATGCAATAAATGTTTTAAACTGATAGACGGGCTCGAAAATCATATTAAATGTAAAAACTGCAACTCTTTTAATAAAGAAGAACTGATAAATTTTAATCAGGCAAAATTGAAGGAAAATTTCCAAAACAATTAAACTAAAACACTGAATAATGAATTGCATTGATTGTAGTGATAAAATTTGCAGAAAACAGACCAATTCCTGTACGCTGGAACATTTAAAAAAATTTGAAACCATTCAACTTTATAAGAACTATTCTACTATCGAAATTGTTGAAGCTGCAGCTCAACTGGTAGATAACGGACGCGCCGGAAAATTATCGAGAACCGAAGAAATTATGGAGTTTGCCCGAACCATGCATTATAAAAAAATAGGCCTTGCCTATTGTTTTGGCATGGAGAAACAAGCAGAAAAGTTTCAAAATCTTTTCAGAAAAAATGGTTTTGAGGTCGCGGCTATTTCGTGTAGCGTGGGCGGATTAACACAAAGTGAAGTGAATTCTAAAAGTTGTATTCACAAAGTTTCATGTAATCCTATAGGGCAGGCACATCAATTGAATACAGAGAAAGCAGACCTGACTCTTATTATGGGCATTTGCATGGGACATGATATTTTGTTGCAACGCAACCTGAATATGGACTTCACTACGCTTGTAGTAAAAGACAGGGTTTTTCATCACAATCCATTACAAAGCATTGTAGAAAAGAATGAGTTGATAAATGACACAGAAATTACAAAAAATTGAACTAATAATATAAAAAAAAATGAACAACGACAATTATGGTTTCGACACCAAACTAATTCACGCAGGAGCTTTTGAAGATCAATTTGGCAGTGCAACAGTGCCTATTTATCAAACATCTACCTTCCGTTTTAAAAATGCACAACACGGAGCTGATTGCTTTTCTGGTAAAAGCAATGGATATATTTACACCCGTGTAGCAAATCCAACCATCAGAGCATTCGAACAAAATATCGCAGCTCTGGAAAATGGTTTTGACGGAATTGCAACCAGTTCTGGAATGGGAGCAATAAATACTGTATATAGGGCATTGCTCAGTGCAGATACACATATCATAAGTTCTGATGCAGTTTATGGTCCGGCAAGAGGCGTGCTGGAACAGGATTTTTCACGTTTTAATGTTGAATCCACTTTTGTGAATACTTCAAATCTGGAAAATATCTTAGCTGCAATAAAACCTAATACTAAAGTATTGTATATTGAAACACCAGCAAACCCAACTATGGATATTACTGACATTGCTGCCTGTGCTAAAATTGCTAAAGACCATAATTTAATTTTAGTTGTTGACAATACCTTTTGCTCACCCTATTTACAAAAACCTTTGGATTTAGGCGCTGATGTGGTATTACATTCTGTAACCAAATTTATTAACGGACATGCTGATATTGTTGGTGGTGTTATTATTATTAAAGACCCTGAACTATATAAAAAGATACGTCACTCTATGGTATATATGGGATGCAATATGGACCCCACTCAAGCCTATATGGCATTAAGAGGAGTAAAAACATTATCATTACGCATAGATCGTGCTCAGGAGAGTGCTATGAAAATTGCTAAATTCCTGCAATCGCACCCAAAAGTAGCATGGATAATGTATCCGGGATTAGAAGATCATCCTCAATATGAACTGGCCAAAACCCAGATGAAAGGTTTTGGATCTATGATGAGTTTTGGTTTACATGGCGGTTATGTTGCAGGGAGCAAACTGATGGATAATGTTCATCTGGCTGTATTAGCTGTATCATTGGGAGGAGTTGAAACACTTATTCAGCATCCTGCCTCTATGACTCATGCAGGAGTGAGTAAAGAAAACAGAGTAGCAGCAGGTATAACTGATGATCTGGTAAGATTTTCAGTCGGAATTGAAAATGTAGAAGATATTATTGCAGATTTAAAACAAGGGTTGGAGTCTGTTTAATAAGGACACTTTTATTATAACCAGAAATATTTCAAACTAATTAAAACAACAAAGTATTTATTATTTACAAAATCTCAAAAAAAATGAAAACAAAATTAATTATTATCGCAGTTAGTGTATTTATGCTTTCAGCAATTTATGCTATTGCACAACAAAAAAATGTCAGCAAAGCAGACTCTACCAACGTTTCGGCGAAAAGAGGTTATAATTTTGTTGACAAAAACAATGATGGAATTTGCGACAATTGGCAATCATCTAAAACAAACCGTACTGTTAATGGCAAAAACTTTGTTGACAACAATAAAGATGGAATTTGCGACAACCGTCCCGTTTCAAATAATGCCAAAACAGCTAAAGGCCGCAATTTTGTTGACAAAAACAATGACGGAATTTGCGACAACCGACAAGGAAACAATAGTGGAAACTGTTGCGGAAAAGGATATGGTTGTGGCAATGGAAAATGCAACGGCAAGGGCAATCAGCATCGTCATGGATGGAAAAGGGGAAATAAATAAGGTGTATTGCAGGGAACAATTTCCCGAATAACAAATTTTACAAAATAAAACTATGATAAAGAACATGAAAATAGCAGTTCCAGTAACTCAAAACAATCAAATTGATGGCCATTTTGGTCATTGCGAATCGTATAATGTTTATAATATAAACGAAAACGGCGAAATAAATGGGGTTGAAAATATTCCTTCCCCTCAAGGTTGCGGATGCAAATCAAATATCGCCGGAGTATTGGCAGCCAAAGGTGTTATAATCATGCTGGCAGGAGGTATTGGCGGCGGTGCTATTAATGTGCTGAATTATTCCGGTATCGAAGTGATTCGCGGATGTTCGGGCGATGCCTCTGAAGCGGTAAAGCTTTTTGTTGAGGGCAGGATATTCGACAGCGGCAGCAGTTGCGCAACTCATGAACAGCATCATGGTGATGGACAAGACCATGTGTGTAACCACAGCAATTAAAAACTTTATCTGGTTTAAGTGCTAAATTGTAATCGGATTAGATTATTTCTTATTAATCTTATCATTTTTAAGAAACTAAAAAATGGGAATAGGTCGATCTGCTGGCCTTCCCATTTTAGTTTTTTCACATTCCATTTCATTTATGATTGACAAAACAGTTCAAAAAATCAGGGTTACGCCATTTCCTACAATTGAATATGCCCTTTGCATCCATTGTAAAACATGCTTATCTATATGCCCCAAAGGAGCCATTTCTAATCCCATTAGTTTCACTTGCAGTAAATGTGTGAAGTATTGTTTCACAATGGAAGTGCCATGTACGCCCGACCAATATGTGTTTAATTATGAGGAATGCAAAAGATGCGGAGAATGTCTTGAATATTGTCCGTCAGAGGCTTTGCATTGGTCAATGATATAATTGACAGGACTTAATGATTTGACAAAAACCATTTAATGTTTACTTTTACAATAAAATTAATAACCCCTAACACACTTCTTTGAGCACTCACTAAGATTTGTTAAAAGTTATCAAGATTTGTTAAAGTTCGTCAAGATTTATCAAAAGTTGTCGAGATTTATTAAAAGTCGTCGAGATTTATTAAAGTTCGTCGAGATTTATTAAAAGTCGTCAACCTAAATAATAATACACTTAATTGATTCTTAGTAGAAACAACTTAATAAAAAAAAGAAAATTAAGTTATTGACCTATTGTAGGCCTGTCTATAATCAGCGTGGAGTTTTTTATATTGGCTATAATAATTGACAGATATCCTAGCGTGTTATTAGATTTAATTTTAGTTTCAACAATCCATTAAACACCATCCATATTTATACATGAACAATTTAATTGCCTCAATAAATCTCTTTATTTCCTGAAAAAATCCTAATTTTGAACCAGAAATATAACAACATCAATCTTCAATTTATGAAGCTGACAAAAGCAACTTTTAAAACATTGGTTTCTTTACTGACATTATGGGTGTCGTTTAGCTGCTTTCAAAAAGCTTATTCGCAAAACGATGGTAATAATAAAACTAATGCGCAAGAGAATAATTTCTTTGATTTTAATGAGACAAAAAGCCACAACTGGCTCTCTTCTTTTGATTTTGATGGAGATAAAAAAACAGATACCATTTCATTTGATTATACACAAGGTGCACATTGCTGCTACAAAATAAGTATCAAACTAAGCAGCGACAATATTCTCAGCCATTATCCTTTTGAAATGGATGGAGGATATATTTCCGGAGTGGACAGCACCCAACCTGAACAATTTGCCATTCGGGATTTCGACAGAGATGGA
>CAYYQJ010000216.1:0-2571 GCA_964473775.1 uncultured Bacteroidales bacterium
TGACATTTATGCAGCTAAGCCATTATCACGTCAGGATGTGTATGTGGATGCTGAAAATGGAAGTATCATTAAATCCCTGAATACACTTCATACAGGCAACTCGCAGGGGACAGCAATTACGAAGTATAGTGGTTCGCATAAAATAACAACGGATTCAGTTTCAACTACACAATACAGATTGCGCGAAACCGGAAGAGGAAACGGAATACAAACCTATAATATGCAAACCTCCACTGATTATGCTACAGCAGTTGATTTCACGGATACTGATAATTATTGGAATAACGTAAATACTCAAATGGATGAAGCAGCAACGGATGCTCATTGGGGTGCAGAAATGACTTATGATTATTTTTTCTTAAAACACGGACGAAATAGTATTGATAATAATGGTTTCGCATTGCAAAGTTATGTTCATTATCATGTTAGCTATGATAATGCATTTTGGGATGGACAAAAAATGACTTATGGAGATGGTAGCAGCAGCAATCCATTTACAGCATTGGATATTTGTGGTCATGAGATTACACACGGCCTGGATTCATATACTGCCAATCTGGACTACGCTGCCGAATCAGGAGCTATGAATGAAGGTTTTAGTGATATCTTTGGTACAGCGATTGAGTTTTATGGCAAACCAACAGTTGCAAACTGGACCTGTGGTGAAGATATCGGTTTTGTGATTCGTGATTTGGCAAATCCCAATGCAACTCAGAATCCTGACACTTATTTGGGCACCTATTGGGATGCAGCACAAGAAGTTCATGCAAATAGTACGGTTATCAGCCATTGGTTTTATCTTGTAAGCCAGGGTGGAAGCGGAACCAACGATATTGGTAATACCTTTTCTGTTACAGGAATTGGAATGGCGAAAGCCAGCGATATTGCTTTCAGAATGTTGACTGTTTATCTTACCAGCACTTCTAATTATGCGGATTCAAGATTCTATGCAATTGTTGCAGCAACTGATTTATATGGTGGATGTACACCTGAAGTAGAAACCGCAACAAATGCCATGTATGCTGTAGGTATTGGTAGTGCTTATGTTCCAACTGTAGTGGTTGATTTTACCGGTAACAATACTCAAAGTTGTTCTGTACCAGCTACTATTCAGTTTACTAATCAAAGTACCAATGCCAGCAATTACGTTTGGTATTTTGGGGATGGAAACACAAGTACTTTACAGAACCCAAGTCATGTTTATAATACTCTGGGCAACTTCAATGTTAAATTGATTGGACAAAGTACAGGTTGTGGAACAGATTCTATTACAAAGAACTCCTATATAAGCATAGCTACCGGTAATTCAAATATTGCCAGCATGCCTGCCAATGAAACAGGAACAACGCTGAATTGTTGTACCGGAACCCTGACAGATAATGGCGGTGCCAATGATTATAGTAACAGCACCGATGCCATTATTACCATTGCCCCATATGGTGCTGCGGCAGTTCAGGTGACGTTTTCGGCCTTCAATTTTGAAACAGGATATGATTATCTTTATGTATATGATGGCGCATCAATCACATCGCCGTTGATTGGCCAATATGATGGCGCCACTCTTCCTAATGGAGGCGTTATTCAATCTACAACAGGCTCATTAACTTTAAGACAGGTTACAGATATGGGCGTAACAGCCTCAGGTTTTGCTCTTTCGTGGCAATGTAGTATGCCATCTTCTCCCCCACAATCTAATTTCTATGCTCCTGAAACTTCATCATGTTCGGGAGTGGTTCATTTTCATGATATGACAGTGAATGGCGCTACCAATTGGTTGTGGAATTTTGGTGATGGTAACACATCTACTTTGCAAAATCCTGTTCATGTTTATCAGGCAAACGGAGTTTTTACCGTAAAACTTAAAGCTAGCAATTCATTTGGATCAGACTCTGTTACAAAAACAAGTTACATTACCATCAGCAATCTGCCTACCATGCCATCGGTTACTCCGGGCAATGCCTGCGATTCGAATACCGTTACTTTATCAGCAAGCGGTACAGGCCAACTGGATTGGTATGACGCAATCACTGATGGGACACTGCTTCACTCAGGTGCAACATTTATTACTCCCGTTTTGTACAATACCACTACCTATTATGTGGAAGATAAACAGGTTTCGCCATCACAATATGTCGGAAAAACAGACAATTCGGGTAGTGGAGGCAATTTTAACAGTAGCAGCAGTACCCATTACGAAATTTTTAATTGCTACAGCCCCGTTACCTTAGTTTCTGTGAAAGTTTATGCTCAGGGCCTGGCCGACAGAACCATTCAATTGCGTGATACCAACAATGCTGTGTTGAAATCAGTAACCGTAAGTGTTCCGGATGGCGAAAGCAGGGTTACATTAAACTTTGCTATTCCTGTTCAGAATAGTTTACAACTGGTATGTTTTGGCACACCTGATCTATTCAGAAATAACAACAATTCGGCTAGTTATCCTTACGACTTAGCGGGATTAATCAGAATTACAGAATCATCTGCATCAAAATCTCCTTATAATGCTTTTGGTAATTATTACTATTTCTACGATTGGGAAATAAAAGAATCAGAATGCAGCAGCCCCCGTGT
>CAYYQJ010000216.1:2671-5721 GCA_964473775.1 uncultured Bacteroidales bacterium
ATTACTATTTCTACGATTGGGAAATAAAAGAATCAGAATGCAGCAGCCCCCGTGTGCCTGTTGTGGCCACTATTACGCAATGCAATGGCATTGAAGAAAACAATTCGGGCGGTTATTTTTCTGTTTATCCAAACCCAACTACCGATGAATTGTTTGTTGATTTTGATGCTAAACTTGCTCAGGATTTTGCGATTACACTTTATGATGTGATTGGTAAAACAATTTATACTTCGGATGCAACGGCAATTGTAGGGATGAATCATCAGAGAATAAACCTCAGCGATGTGAAACCGGGTGTTTATTTTATTAATGTGGTGAGCAACTCTCAGAACCATACAGAAAAGGTAATTGTAAAATAAAATCAGAATATTATTGAAGCCCGTTTAGCGACGGGCTTTTTTTTGTGCTGTAATTTTCAAGCCCTAGGTCAATATTTCATTGCGGCAGCAATCTTATTATAATACAAACGAATAACTGCTGAGTAAACGATAAGCCATGCTTAATCGCAAATTGAATTCAGCCTATAAAAGCATCATCAATCCTAACCAAATAAAAAAGGCTTCAGTTTCCCGAAGCCTTTCTTTAGTATAAATTGAAAACTACCCTTTAAGGCCAATCTTGAGTTTTTGTCCCGGATGTATTGTTGAATTAACGTTCATATTATTCAACTTACGTATCTCAGCAATGGATACTCCGGAATATTTTGAAGCTATGCTCCATAAGCTATCACCTTTTTGAACGGTGTGATAAACTATTTTATTATAGGCACCTGATGTTGTGGTTGAAACTTTAGGTTTATCCTGAGTTACCGCTTTTACTTCAGGCTTTGTTTGATTTGAAGCTGTGCTTTGATTTTGAGTATCAGTATTATTTTTTGCGGTAGAATCTGTTGCTTTAGGTTTTACGGCAACGGTTTTACTGGCATAAGTCTTTGTAATTGCAGTATTTTCGGGCATATTGCGAAGCTGAGCGAGGTAATTTATCTCGGCAGGGGTTTTATAACAATAAATATTGTCTTCATTCACAATAAACTCGCTCATATACTCTCGCGGCAAACGCAAAACATAAGGATTCACTTTGGAGGCCGGTATCACACCTTTGCGATAAGCCGGATTCAAAAACTGTACGTTTTCTATCGGAAGGCAAAGATAGGAAGCAATTTGCGACAAGGTGTAATCTTTGGTCAGCACTATTGAATCCACATCACAATTCATGATGGGAGGCTGTGTAGGATACAGATTGTGCTCGGTTGCGTAATTCATGATGTAGCAAACGGCTATAAAAGCAGGCACATAAGTTTGGGTTTCCTTTGGAAGATAATTTTGTATTTTCCAATAGGTTAAATGTTGTGTTGAATCGATGTTTGCCAGGCGGATGGCACGATTTACAGTGCCTGCACCTGCATTGTAGGCTGCCAAACACAAGGCCCAATCTTTGTAAATGCTGAATAGTTCTTTCAGATGACGGCAGGCAGCAATGGTTGATTTGTAGGGGTCGCATCTATCGTCAACCAATGAGGTTACCTTTAAGTCGTAGATTTTGCCTGTTGCTAACATAAACTGCCACAAGCCCGTTGCACCAACTCTTGATTTTGCAATTGGATTTAAAGCCGACTCTATGATGGGCAAAAATTTCAACTCCAATGGGATTTCGTAGTTGTCGAGCTGCTCTTCAAACAAGGGAAAGTACAATTCGGCCAATCCAAGCATGCGCTGGGTGAGGTTGCGCTTTTTAACGGCGTAGAACTCTATATAATGTCGTACCTGTTGATTGTAAACAAATTCGAAGGGTGATGCTACCGCCATATTGTTGATTCTTTCGCGATATACAGAATCGGAATAAGTGGGTATAGAATCGGCTGCAAAATGGTATTTGTTCAGTTTTTTTACATCGGTGGTGAAAGTGGCATTTTTGAAAAACATGCTGTTTGCCAAACTATCCAGCTGAGCTACTATGGGGTTATCTTTGATAAATATCGAATCAGGGGGGCTTTTGGGCATATCAATGGAGTCTGCCATTGCATAGCCAGAGAAGGTTAGGGACAGGGTGAGTGCAAGTATGTTTTTTAATAATTTCATTCAGCTAATTTAGGTTCATAACGATGTTTTGCATCATTCACATTAACGAAAATTTCGGGTTTTTCGTTTATCGCAAATTAAATTACGCAACAAAATAAAACAAAATAATCGAGAATACCAAATATTTCTTTATCAAAGTGAGCAAAAAAGCCACCTAAAACGATTTTAGAACCGGGCATTAACAAAAAATTTGTAATTGCATTTGCTGATTTTTTTTACCATGAATGGTTATTATGGAATCATTGATTATCATTGGATTGTTGTTGGCGAACCTTAATTATTAATTTAAGGCGATTGAGTGCTTATCAATTGTTATGGCGGGTTGGAAGTTTTGTTTAAAAAAAAATAGCCGACCACCGACTGCTTGTAACTAATTTTTATCTATCAATTTAATAACACACCAGAAATTAAATCAATTTTCAATCATCAATTACAGACTGTCGACCGTCAACTATTTTCTTTTGGATTCTGAACTCCTGACTCGGTATTCGTTCTCCTATCTTTCAAATTTTGAATTCTTGATATTTGAGAATGCAAAATTAACTTGTAATGGTTAATTGATAAATTCCTTCCACTTCTCCATCGTTAACTACATAAAAACAATCTCCGTTTGAATAGAAATAGCTAAATTCAACATCCACTTCAGTAGAAGGTTCAATTATTAATAGTTCTCCCACTTTTTCGTTATTCAATTTCATGCCTAAAATGAGCCGTGTGGATCCTTTGTTTTTAAATTTGGCATGTTTACTTGCAGTGTATTCTATATCGCACAAATCTTTAATGCCATGTGCTGCCACAGTGCCTTTATATATTTTTTTCCGTTTGGCCGGATATAAAAGAGAAACTGTGAAATATAAAGTTGCCGCGGTTTTACTGCGCCTATTGTTGCGGGCTATCAACAACAGATTGTCTGTAAGTTGATCAGACAGATCGGAAGAGCACACGTCTGAACTCCAGTCACCTGAAGCTATC
>CAYYQJ010000217.1:0-5719 GCA_964473775.1 uncultured Bacteroidales bacterium
ATTACTGCAAAAATAATCAATTTAGATGATAGTGGAGATTTTTGATTTGGGATTTTTGTTTTATGATTTGGGATTTGGGAATTTGCAATTGACATTCGTTTGCAGTTTTGAAACTTGACAAACATGATAAACTAAATAACTTTAGTCACTTTAGCTCACTTTAGGCACTCCAAACTCTAAGAATGCATAATCCTGTGCAGCGTAAAAGATAAATCCATGAACAATATCTTCGGATTGGCGTTGCGCTCTATCTGAAACATGGCTTTATTAAAAGCATTTGCCATCAAAGGGATGCGTTGGGCATTGAGTATTTTTGCGAAATTGGTTACAAACACGGTTTCTTCTTCATCCAGTTTCACCAATTTGTCATCACCCATACTCATGATGGCCGAATTACGGATTACTTTTAAGGCAAAGGCGAAAAAACTTTTCTGCTTCTCGCGACCAATTTTTGCAATATCGTCAATCATTTTCACCAGTTCAATTTTCTGATCTGCTTTAAAACTATAACAAAGCTGAAACCATCGTTTTACGGTAATTAAATAGTATTTCTCATCGTCTTCTTCTTCCAGTTGGGTTTTGGCAAAAATAAAATTACCGTCGGATACATTGGCTATTTTACGGGCATTTATTTCTGATACATCAAACTTACTGATTAAAGCCTGATTGATGTCTTTATGGCTCAGCCGGGGTATTTTAACCAATTGAGTACGCGAAACTATGGTGTTGATTATTTGTTCCTGTTTTTCTGAAATCAAAATAAACAGGGTTTTTTCGGGGGGCTCTTCCAGTATCTTCAGGATTTTGGAAGCGGCAGCATGATACAGTTTCTCGACCATCCATATCAACACAATTTTATACTCGGCTTCGTAGGCTTTCAGGCTGAGTTTGCGCACCATTTCGTCGCAATCTTCGGCATTAATAATCCCTTGTTTGTTTTCAACACCTATGGTATCAAACCAATCGGTGAGCGAGACATAATAATTTTGTTTGATAAGCAACTCACGCCAGGGTTGTATAAAATCAATGCTTTTGGGCTTTGTTTTTACTGTTTTGGTAGTGGTTACAGGATAAAAGAAATGCAGATCGGGATGGATTAACTTGTTGTATTTAACACAGGAAGGACAAACCCCGCAGGAATCGCCTGCCAATGCCGAATCGTTATCATAAAACTGCTTGTTGGTACACGAAATAAACTGTGCGTAAGCTATGGCTAATGCCAGTTTTCCGCTTCCTTCGGGACCAAAGAAAAGTTGTGCATGACTTACACGGCTATTTTTTACAGTATTAACCAGATAGTTTTTGATAGGCAGCTGACCAATTATTTCTGAGAATTTCATGGGACAAATTTAAGTAAAAAAGTTTTAGAGTAATGAAATAATCAAGAGAAGATGGTGGTGTAGAGTTTTATTATGGTTTTATTGTTAAATGGTTTTATGAATGAAAACAAAGGGCGGAATACAACTTATCAATTTTCAATGTACAATGCTCCATTTTCAAGGGTCGCCCAACACAATAAATTGTAATCAATGACTTCATAAGGACAAATTCACCAAATCATTATTCCCTATTCACATTTCGCTATTCTGATTCTGGCATCTACTGCTACGACCTTTTCGGCATTGCCTAGCAAAGGATTGAAATCTAATTCCTGAATTTCGGGGGCTGCCTGCAAGAGGGCAGATAAGCGGAGGATAATATCTATCAGTATTTGCTGATTGATGCCTTTTTGTCCGCGAACTCCTTCTATTATTTTATAGCTTTTGAGACTTTTAATCATGTAATTGGCTTCTTCTTTTCCAATAGGAGATAAACCTGCGGCTACATCTTTTAATACTTCAATAAATATCCCGCCAAGGCCAAACAATATCATGTGTCCGAATTTGGGTTCGTATTTGGCACCTACAAACAATTCGGTTCCGCTGAGCATAGGCTGAATGAGAATGGCTGTGGTATCTTTAATCTGCATCATGCGCAGAAACTCTTTTTCGACGGTTTCTACGTTTTTAACATTGAGAACCACACCGCCTACATCGGATTTATGAACCGGACCAACTACCTTCATCACTACAGGGAATCCCAGTTTTTGAGCTTGAGTTTTTGCAGATTCTTTGTCAGTTACTACTGCCTCGCCGGCACGCGGAATACCTGCAGCATCCATGAGTTGCTGAATTTCGTTTGGAGAAATATAACCGTTGGTTGCGTTGGTTATTACGTTTCTAATTTTTTCAACATCAATAACAGGCAAATCGGAGGCACCATCAAAGGCCTTGGGAGTATAATATATTTTAGTTAAGGCCTTGCCCAATTCAACCTCGTCGGGGAAGTTTATTCGTCCGAAGGAAATGAATTCTTTAAGCTCTTTTTCGACATTGATGATGGATGGCAGCACCGTAAAGATTGGTTTTTTGCAGGTTTTCATTTTCTCGTTCAACAAACGATATACATCATACACTTCAAATAAACCGGGGCTTCCGAAGATGACAATCATGGCATCAATATCGTCGAATTTGTTTTCGCAATAGTCGATGATGGTTCCTAATTGTTCGGCAGTGCCTGTTGCAAGAAAATCAATAGGATTTGATATTGAAGAACCCGGGAATAATTTTGTCAGTAATTCATCGGCCTCTGGTCCATGAATACGCGGAATATCGAGACCACCGTTTTCGAGTGTATCGGTAAGCATTACTGCAGGGCCGCCTGCATGAGTGATGATGGCAATGCGTTTTCCAACCAATTCTTTATGAAGAAATACGGAAGCTACGGTGGTTAGCTCTTCACGGCTATAACATCTGACAATACCTGCTTTTTGAAACAAGGCATCTACAGCCACATCGGGACTGGCCAAAGCACCTGTATGAGATGCGGCAGCGCGGCTTCCGGCACTGGATGAGCCTGATTTGATAGCAGCAATGCGACAACCTTTTTTGACCAAAGAAGAAGCATGTTTGAGCAACATGGCAGGTTTCTTGATGGTTTCTATGTATAAAAGTTTAACTTTTGAGCTTGTCAATGGGTCGAAACTTTCGTCGAAGTATTTCAAAATCTCTTCAACACCCATCTGGGCCGAATTGCCGATGGAATAGATGCTTGAGAATTTTAAGCCTTTTGGCATACCTGCTTCGATAATAAAAACGGCAGTGGCACCTGAGCCTGAAATCATATCGCAACCATCAGTACCTAATTTAGGAATTGGAGTTGTGAAAACTCCGTTATAATTGGGATTGAGAAAACCAATGCAATTGGGGCCGATAAGACATCCACCTGCTTTGTTTACAACGTTTACTATTTTGCGTTCGAGCAAACCGCCTTCTTCGTTTTCTTCGCTAAATCCTGCCGACAAAATGATAAAAGCTTTGGTGTTTTTTTGTTTTGCAAGAAAGGTAACTGTATCGAGACAAAGCCGTGACGGAATAGCAATAATGGCCAATTCGGTGTCGGGAAGGTCGATTAAAGATGGTGTAACAGGGATTCCCTGAGTTATGTTTTCTTTTGGATTTATTACGTATAGTTTTCCCTTATAATTTCCATCCAAAATATTTTTCAATACTTTTCCACCCGGTTTTGCGAGTTCGTTTGAACCGCCAACAATCACAATACTACCAGGATTAATCAAATAATCGTTAACCATAAAATTTCGTTTAAATTATGCCGCTAAAGTAGAAAAACATTTTCAACAAGCAAGTATGTTGATAATAAAAAAGAAGTTTGGCGATTGCATGAAATTGTAAATGATTATTTTTACCGCCTCAAATCAGAAATATCCATCAGAGTGACTCCTACAAAGAAAAAGAAGAAAATCAAGTATAAGAAGTTTGCTTTTAAGCTTTCAGAGAAACAAAAAGTGATCATTGATAAGTTTTGTAATGCCAAGAAAATGAGCCCAAACAAAATGATAAAGACGGCTATCAGGGATTATATTAGTAAATTTGCAGACTCGTTGGCCGAAGAAGATTCTATCAGCGAAAATCAGCTCAGTTTGTTTGATGTGGACGAAGATTCTGAAGTTTTTGGACTTAATGACAATATTGAATCGGCACAAACTTCATTATTCTGACAAAATGTCGCAAATAAACTACTGGCAAATATTTTGATAAGCTAAACAAACATCCGGAAAATTTAGGACTAATGAAAATGAAAAACAAGAAGATTGTTGAAAAGAATGCTGCGAAAGAAGAAATTGCGGATAAAAAGGTTGAAACACTTGAAGGAGATGATGCCATAGAGTTTCCTTGTGACAATACAGAGAAAGATCAGCAAATTATTGAACTGAAGGCAAAAGTGGAAGAAGCTAATGATAAATATCTCAGACTTTATGCTGAATTTGATAACTATCGTAAGCGTACGGTTAAAGAGCGAATTGAATTAAGCAAAACGGCTTCAGCAGATATTATTCTGGCATTATTACCGGTTTTGGACGATTATGAAAGAGCCCTTGGTGCCATGCCTGATGAAGATTCGACCAAAGCAATTAAAGAAGGTATTGTTTTGATTTATAACAAATACAAAGCAATTCTTACCAAGAATGGCCTGGAAGAAATTAAATCTTTAGGCGAAACTTTTAATACCGACCTGCATGAAGCTATAGCTAATGTGCCGGCATCGGAAGAAAAACAAAAAGGCAAAATTATTGATGTGGTTCAAAAAGGCTATTTCTTAAACGGAGTGATGCTGCGTTTTGCACAAGTGGTTGTTGCCAATTAATTTTTAATGTATTTATGACAAAACGTGACTATTACGAAATATTAGGTGTATCGAAAAATGCCGAAGACGCCGAAATAAAAAAGGCTTACCGACAGATGGCATTGAAATACCATCCTGACAAAAACCCCGGCGACCATGCTTCGGAAGAAAAATTTAAAGAAGCTGCCGAAGCTTATGATGTATTAAGCAATCCTGAAAAGAAAAGCCGTTACGACCGTTTCGGACATCAGGGAATGAACAATCAGTCGGGATTTAGTGGGGCCGGCATGAGCATGGACGATATTTTCAGCCATTTTGGCGATATATTCGGAGGTGCTTTTGGTGGTTTCGGTGGGGGACAACAATCGCAACGCCGCAGGGTAAATCAGGGGAGCAACCTCAGAGTGAAAATGAAACTTACGCTGGAAGAAATATCCTCAGGAGTTGAAAAAAAGATAAATGTTAATAAATATGTGCCTTGCAAAACCTGTAGCGGCACAGGAGCTAAAGACGGAAAATCTTATACCACCTGCCGCACCTGTGGAGGAAGAGGACAAGTGAACCGCATTACCAACACCTTTTTAGGTCAGATGCAAACCACAACTACCTGTCCGGATTGTGGAGGTGAAGGACAATCTATCACGGATAAATGTACCGCTTGTTTTGGCAATGGAATAGTGAAAGGCGATGATGTAATCAGCATCAAAATACCTGCCGGTGTTGCCGAAGGAATGCAATTGTCGGTGAGCGGAAAAGGAAATGCTGCTGCACGCGGTGGTAACTCCGGCGACCTGATAGTGCTTATTGAAGAAATTGAACATCCGCATCTGATACGTGATGGAAACAATCTGTTGTACAACCGTTATATCAGCTTCCCTGAAGCAGTTATGGGCACATCTATTGAAGTGCCAACTCTCGACGGAAAAGCCAGAGTTAAGATAGAACCGGGTACACAGTCTGGCAAAATACTGAAATTGAGAAACAAAGGTTTGCCTTCATTAAATTCGTATGGCAAGGGAGATTTATTGATAGGTAT
>CAYYQJ010000218.1:0-5668 GCA_964473775.1 uncultured Bacteroidales bacterium
CAACAGAGGGATATTTTTAATAACTTTAGGTGAAACTACATCATCAGTGAAGACCTATTTCCCAACATCAGATATACTCCGTCAACAATGAGGCTATGCTGCCCTATTTTAGTTAGCTCTACATCAAGGGTGAGTATGCACTATCCATCATTAGTTGGTAGTAAATTGTGGGTAGGGTGATATTGCCTAACTTCTTTTTCTATATCACATACTCTGTGTGATGTAATAATAGAAATCTTTTACTGGTTCACACACTCTATGTGATATAATAAAAGAATTCTTTTTAGACATTACACACTCTATGTGATATGACAAAAGAAATCTTTTTATGGTTCACACACTCTATGTGATATAATAAAAGAATTCTTTATAGACATTACACACTCTATGTGATGTAGTAAAAGAAATCTTTTTATGGTTCACACACTCTATGTGATATTGCAAAAGAACTTAGTTATTACTACCTGACAGCTAAAGATGTGTTTCCTAACATCAGATACTACTATTTTACAGTGAATGAACTACCTCCTAACCTTAGAAAATACTTCCCAACAATGAATGATGAAGCTCCTAACTTTAGGAAATACTACCCCAAAGTGGTCGATATGCCGCCTGACTTTAGGAAATACTACCCAACAGTAATTGACCCGCCACCTAACTTTAGGCGGTGCTTATCCGGCAATGATTTTTGCTTAGATTTATGTGAATTATCAATGCCCTATTCATTAACACCTATTCCCTATTCCTTATCCATTATCCCATATTCTATCTTGCTATCTCCAATGCTTTTGGATACAAGATATTGTTTTCGAGATGCACATGAATATGCAAATCGTCTTCAAACTCTTTTAATAGTTTAAAAGCCACAGAATAGGTATTGCATCCATCGTGGGGCACCATATAGTTTATGCTCAGGCGGTTTATTTTGTCCATAGCGCCTCCGGCAAACTCATGCTCGCCTTTCATGCGGGTAATTTCCGAAACAATAATCTGCTTTGCCTTGTCCTGATTGCTATGCATCACATCTTTTATAGCCGGAAACAACACCTCTTCTTCCTGTTTCAGATGTTGCAAAAGTTCTGTATTTATTTGCGAAAACAAAGCAGCTATTTCAATCAGTTCAGGATGATGCGCGCCATGTACGTCAGCAATTTTTTGTGTATAAAAGCAGAGCTGAGGCAAAAGCCGCAAAACGGTTTTATGATGCGTATTCGCAATATAATCGCACAAAAAATCAGGCTTCCATTCTTTAAAATTCTGCGAAGCATTAATTTCGGTTTCTTCAACTTCATTTAATTTTGAAACCAATGCCGCAACATCTATCTTTTTGTCGCTGCAGGCTTCTTCTATACTTTGATTTCCGCCACAGCAAAAATCAATTCCTGCTTCTTTAAACACCTCCGCAGTACGAAAATCGTTGGCCACGATTTCTCCTATTTTCATCAACTTTACATCTTTAGTTTCCATCTTTTTTTTACCTATTAAGATTTATAAAAATAAATAAAATAAAGCTGCTCTTCCTGCTGATCTATCCAATGCGCCACCTGCAAACTGCTGGCTTTATCAATCAATGGGGCAGGCAAAAACGGAGCTATCAGTTTATAAATGCTGTCGGATGGCAATACATTTAAATCGGCCATCACCTGTGCCACCGGATGTTCGCCGGCTGCCAACATTTCTCTTACATCAAATTCCTGTTTCAGTTTTTGTTCATCAAACCATGCTGGTTTGGTAGTGTTGTAATTCGTATTCATAGTTTCTGTTATTAATTCTTGTCCAATTTCTTTTCTTAAAACATTGATTAAATCGCCCACATTCACATTGCCAATACTGGCTGCCTGTTGCAGACTTGTGATGCGTGCCACGGTTTTTCGCAGCAAAGGATTTTTTAGTTTTTTAAACGCAGGCACATAAGCAATCAACACATCTTCCAATTGCGGATAAGTTTCTATCAGTTGCAGCACCTTGGTTTTAGGGGTGATTATTAAGTTTTGATTTGTTTCCATAATCTTATTATCTTTTTTTATTTTGATGTTTTATGACCTAAAATTTCAAGTTCAAAAATCCGAAACAGTTTTGAGATTTTGTTTTCATTGTTTTTTGAGATTTGTTTGTTTTTTGTTTTTTGAGATTTATTTGTTTTTTGTTTTTTGTTTTTTGAGATTTCGTAAACGGCTTGTCAAAGCAAGTTATTTATAAGATAAAATTCTTTGTTCACCTTGCAGTTCTCTATATACATTCACATTGTGCGACACTTCCAATGTGCCCATATATTCGCCTTTTTCGCTACGCAAAGCGAAATATTCTATATGAATCATTTTGCCGCCCATGTTTATCCAGAAAGGAGCGCGGGTTTGTTTTCCGCTTCTGAAATCTTCGATAATTTTATCCACAATATGTGCACTTGCAGGCGGATGACAATGACGAACATCGCGATTGAGTATGGCACGGTTGCGCTGAAAAATACGTTCTGCACCCTGCGAAAAATATTTCACCTTATCATCTTTATCAACAAAAGTGATATCCAGCGGCAAGGTATTTAAAATGCACAACAACTCTTCGGCCGAAAAACTTCCCGAAGGCAATTGAATATGACTGCCCGATTTCTGCGCATCATTGATGGTTTCATCTTCGGCCCAGGAGGGTTTCCAGTTTTCTTTGGGGTCGTAAAGGCAAAAGCCAATTTCCAGTGATTGTTTGCTGATTTCGTACCAATCAGCTTCAGTCAATTTATCAAGCGACATAGGAAACAAAATTTCTTCTTCTTTCGGAACCATTTCCATAACTCCCATCACCGCAGGATTCATAACCATTTCGCATGAAGCCACAAATTCTTCATAAGAAAGATCTTCTGTTTGCAGAATTTCTATGCTGCCTTTAATCAGTTCGCGTATTTCGTCGTGCTTGGCCCACATAACTTTTGGTGGTCCGGTGATGCCTTGTTTTTCGAGATACGGAAACAACAAATACTCTTTACGCTGATAATGTTTATCCACATCAAACAAATTATTGAACATGCCCCTTAGTTTCATTATCTCGGGTTTTATGTCCGATTGTGGATTGTTTTCAATATCATTAATAGTTGATAATATCTGAACCGCCACCAGTTGTAGTTCCTGATTTTCGTGTTTCATCACATCAACGGGATGTCCCTGGGGAATTTGTTTTGCTCCTGAAACATCAATTTTGCCTTCAAGCACAGCTGTATGCGCATCGCACAAATCCATGATTTCCGATTCGGGCAATCCTTCGCTGATGAGTTCCTGCTCCACTTCCACCACTTCTCCGTAAGGAATATTACTCAGAGATTCCAGCAATTCTTTTTTAAGTTCTTCCTGCTTTTCGCCATTATGCAATCTAAGCAATATGGATTTCAGTTTGTCTTTTCTTTCTTTCGAGTTGTTTATTAATTCACTCATGATATTTATTATATTAAAAATTTTTGTTCTTCAATCAAAGTTTAACCTTTAATTCTTTTGAAGACTTCAAAGACTGATTTTAAATAGCTTCTAATAGTTAGATAAAACTGAAACTACAAAAAATCAGTCTTTATAATGTCTTTATTCTTTTATTCTGATAATTCTTTCTTTTCTAATGACCAACCTGTTTTAAGTCCAACTACAAACCAGGCAAGAGCAATGATACCTATAGAAAAAACGGTATCACCAATCATACGCAGCCACTTAAAGACAACCAAATAATGTTGTCCTAAAAATTCAGCAGAACGTGCATACCACATACCATATTTAACACTGGCTACAGTTTGCGCAATACCTACAGGCAACATGCTTAATATTACCATTAATACTAAGCCAATGTTGATTGACCAAAAAGCAATTTTTATATACTTGTCTTTCCATTCATATTTTCTGGTCATACCTCTTAACGAGAAAAGCATTAATGCAATACCCAGCATACCATATACCCCAAACAAGGCAGTATGTCCATGAACAGCAGTAGTGTTTAGGCCTTGCATATAATAAAGTGCTATCGGAGGATTGATTAAGAAACCAAACAGACCAGCACCTACCAGATTCCAGAAACTAACAGCAATAAAACACCAAATAGGCCATTTGTATATTTTAATCCATTCGGTCGATTTGCTTAGTTTCCAATTATGAAATGCTTCAAATCCAACCAAAACTAAAGGAACTACTTCAAGTGCGCTGAAGGAGGCCCCCAAAGCTATTATTGCTGTGGGTGTTCCTGCAAAATACAAATGGTGAAAAGTGCCAAGGATACCTCCGGTAAGATAAATTACTGTAGTAAAAAGTGCTGCTGTGGTTGCATTGCGAATGCCAACCAAACCGAGTTTTACAAAAATGAAAGCTGTAATAACTGTTGCAAATACTTCAAAAAATCCTTCTACCCAAAGATGAATCACCCACCATCTCCAGTATTCAGCAACAGATAAATGAGTTTGTCTGCCCCACATCAGTCCGGCACCATAAAACGCAGCAATAGCAATAGAAGCAATTATAAAAATAATTAGCAATTGTCTGTTCTCAGCTTTCTGTTTTAGAGCAGGCAACAGAGCACGGAACATAAGCACCAGCCAGATAATTAATCCTACAAACAGGAATATCTGCCAAAATCTGCCTAAATCAACATACTCGTATCCCTGATGTCCAAACCAGAAATTCTGAATTAATCCCAATTTCTGCATCACACCCATCCATTGTCCGGCTAAAGAACCCAACACAATAACCAATAATGCTGAAAACAAAAAGTTCACACCCAGCTTTTGATATTTAGGTTCATGACCCGAAACTGCAGGAGCAATATATAAACCTGTGGCAAGCCATGATGTGGCTATCCAGAAAATTGCTATCTGAACATGCCAGGTTCTTGAAATTGAATAGGGAAGAATAGTCCCCAAATCCAAACCAAAAAATCCATTTCCTTCCACACTATAATGGGCAGTTACAACACCCATAATCACCTGAACCAATATTAAACCGGTTACTACCCAGAAATATTTCAGGGTTGCTTTCATTGATGGAGTTGCTATCACACCAAACAATGGATCTTTTGTAGGATAAATAAATGATTCATTTTCCGCAGAACGGCCGCGAACCATATAGAAAGTAAGTAGTCCTATCCCCGTTAAAAGCACAACGATGCTGAAAAACGACCAAAAATAAAGTGTAGGTGGTGCCTGATTGGCAACCAATTCATCAGCAGGCCAATTGCTGGTATAACTGATAGTCGAATTGGGTCTGTTTGTAACACATGCCCAAGCTGTCCAGAAAAAGAATGCATTCATTTTACGCATCCTGTCGGCGTTTTTAATAGTATTTATAGGAATAGCATAAGCTGTTCGGGTAGCCTCCAATGTTTTTTCGTCAGTAAACAATCCAGAATAGTAATTTGCATTATGATTTATTGCATTCGTTCTTAATGCCGACACCTTTAAAATGCCAGTATTAGCATCATAAGTATTGGTTCTTACTTCTTTTTGCAACCTTACTTTTAGTGCTGCCTGTTTTTCAGGATTCATGTTTTCAAATCCATTTACCGAATCACGCATAGCATAAATATCCAGTATATAAACTGCTTCCCTGTGAAGCCAATCAGCCGACCAATCAGGAGCTACATAAGAACCATGTCCCCATACGGTGCCTAATTCCTGACCACCTATTGATTGCCATACATTCTGTCCATCTTT
>CAYYQJ010000219.1:0-5643 GCA_964473775.1 uncultured Bacteroidales bacterium
ATTTTTTTAACGTTTTTTGATTAAAAAGTGGTCAACGTTTTTCAGGCATCGACAAGTTGGCTATAAATCTTAGTATGTTGATGTTTTCAGATGATATTATGCAATAGAAACGTGTTGAAAAACAGGAATGTAAATTCAGATTTTCTTCACATAATTATTGCATTCAAAATTATAATAGTCGGGCCGAATACCATGGGCCCCATTCGCCTTTTCGTCCCATGGTTAATACCTGCCTTGAGAAGTACCAAACTCGTACGCTCTATCCTTAAACGTGCTATCTTGCCGGAATTATCACATCCTAATCCAAGCTTTACAAAAAAGTGAAAGGCTTACCCCTATGTGAGGCAAGCCTTATTAAATTAAAGCCATAAAATGATTCTGGGAGGTTATATTTTTATACGGTTATAAAAAAGCAATATAACAATTCAGCAATAAAACAATTATTCTAAAACTCAAACTCAATCTGAATGGTTCCTGAATTGTTGTTGTCGTTTTTAGGGTTTTTAGGAGTTTTGGTTTTGACAGTAGGTTTTTTTGGCTTTTCAGCTTTTTTGCTTTCAGCCTCACTGTTCAATTCGTCATGTGCATCTTCATCAATAAATTCCTGTAAAGAGAAGTCTTTTAAAGTGATCTCTTTTTCAGGTGTAACGTCTTCAGCAGTTTGCTCTTCCTTTTCCGTTGGCGTTATATCCAATTCTATAGGTTCTGATTCTTCCGAATCCTGTATTTCAATAGGGATATCTTCCAGGTCGGAATCGTCGGTATCTTCATCTTCGGGTTCTTCGGGCAGAATCAGCGTCATGTGCAGAATGTTATTTACCGAAAGACGTTTCCCCTTGGCTTTAAAACTTTTCACACCAATAAACTCTGTAAGATTGATGGTTTCGGAAGGTTTGCTCTTGGCATTTTTTATTTCGTAGGTCAAATCAACCGAAGGGTTTTCGTGTTCTATAAATTCAACCAATTTCGAGCCATTGCTTTCGCTGATGTAGCTCGACTTTTTATCGGTGAATTCAACCGTGAAGCGTTTTACAAAGTTGCATCCCACTTCTCCATCATAATAAATAACAGTATAGACTTTCTCGGCATCGTATTTTTCAATCAGGAAAATATCTTCATCAAAATGAATCGCCAGATCGCAATTGTAAATCTTAAAATTGCCCGATTTCATAAACGTGATGATCTTATCCTCGGGTTGGAAAGCGCCCAGCCATTTGCCACGTTGGTCGGCATTGATACGATTCACGCTATCATCAAACCAGATATCGCGGGCTCCCAGAGTCGAAACTCCTTCGTCTTTCAAGGTGATTTTGCGGACAATATTCTTCGTCAGACGGTTCCCTATAGAACCACGTCCTTTGATGGCAATGCTGCTGAAATCGAAATTGAAAGATAATATTTTCAATCGCGGACGGGGTCTGAGGTTTACAGTAACTATTTCTGCTTCTCCATTTGGGTTGGCCGTAAAATATAAAACCTTAGAGCCCGTGCTTCCTTTGGTGAGGCAATATTCTTTATCGCGGTTCACTCCCGTGGCTGCAAATCGTTTCACCATGGCAGGCCCTGATTTCCCATCCTGGTATATCATATTATATATGGTACGTTCGTCGTTTTTCTTGAAAACGTTCACGTAAATAATGTCCTTACCCACAAAAACCTTATCAGCGACTTTGCTTATCAGGAAATTACCATCGGCCTTGAAAGTGATGATATCGTCGATATCCGAACAATCGCAAACATATTCGTCTTTTTTGATACCCGTACCAATAAAACCTTCTTCGCGGTTCACATAGAGTTTTTGATTGGCGGCGGCCACCATAGTGGCTTGTATTACATCAAAATTCCGAATCTCGGTTTTGCGTTCGCGGCCTTTCGAATATTTCTTTTTGATACGTTCGTAATAAGCAATGGCATAATCCACCAGATGGTCCAGATCGAAATCTATCTGCACAATATCATCTCTGAGGGAATTGATGAGGTCTTCGGCTTTATCCGAATTGTATTTAGAGATTCTGTCGATGGGTATTTTACGCAAACGGTGGATATCTTCAATCGTTACCTCACGGACAAACATTTCGGTATAGGGTTTCAATCCGGCATCAATGGTTTCATCAATTTCTTTGTCGGTGGTCGATTTACGTATCAACTGATACACTTCTTTTTCTATAAAGATTCGTTCAAGTGAAGCGAAATGTAAAGCTTCAAGACATTCAGCTTTCTGAATTTCCAGTTCCAGTTGCAGCAGGTCGAGGGTGTTTTGTACAGTGCTTTCCAGTATTTCGTGAACGGTAATAAAGCGTGGTTTCTTTCTGTCGATGATGCAACAGATAGGTGATATGCTGATTTCGCATTGAGTGAATGCATACAAAGCATCAATCGTAGTATCGGGAGAAACTCCGGGAGCCAGATGAATGATGATTTCTACATTTTGAGCAGTGTTGTCGTCTATTTTGCGGATTTTAATTTTCCCTTTTTCGTTGGCAACCACAATGCTGTCGATTAGGCTCACCGTATTTACTCCATAAGGAACTTCCTTTATTTCGAGAGTTCTTTTATCAATCTGGTTGATGCGTGCCCTGATGCGTACTTTGCCACCCCTGACTCCATCATTGTATTTAGAACAATCAGCCATACCACCAGTAATAAAATCGGGCATCAATTCAAATTCTTCTCCTTTCAGATGACTGATAGAAGCATCAATAAGCTCAATAAAATTATGTGGTAATATCTTGGATGTTAAACCCACTCCAATGCCTTCCACACCCTGAGCCAATAGCAGAGGGAACTTCACAGGCAGTGTAATTGGCTCTTTGTTACGTCCATCATACGAACTTTGCCAACGAGTAGTTTTTGGATTGAATACCACTTCCAGAGCAAATTTAGATAAACGTGCCTCAATATAACGTGGTGCTGCAGCGCTGTCGCCGGTGATGATGTTGCCCCAGTTTCCCTGACAATCAATCAAAAGGTCTTTCTGTCCCAACAAAATCAAGGCTTCGCCAATAGATGCATCCCCGTGAGGATGGTATTTCATGGTATTCCCAATCACATTGGCGGCTTTATTGAAACGGCCGTCATCCAGTTCTTTCAGCGAATGCAGAATGCGTCGCTGAACAGGTTTTAGTCCATCAAGAAGATGAGGTACCGCACGGTCAAGGTTCACATAAGAAGCATAATCCAAAAACCAATTCTTATACATCCCCGAAAGGTGCATGGTTTTAGGCAAATCGTCGTAAACTTCTTCTTTTACCTCTTCACTTGGCTCGTTGTGAGATTCCGTATGTTCAGTTTCTTCACTCATCTTAATTTTTCAATATTTATTTCCAGAAACGCAAAAGTATAACTTCTGCGCCAAGAAATAGCAATACAAGCAGCACAAAAGTTTTCCACAATTTTATCCCCTGATTCAATTCGGTTACAATCTGCGAAATGGGCTTGCTTTTAGTATCGATGAGTTGGGCATTTCTGATATGGTGTTTATCGATAATGCTTTTAATTTCAGTAGGGGAGTAGCAACTCAGGTTCGATTCCGTTCTATCGTAATTAAACGAAATATCAGTCACCTCGGTTTTGTTTTGCCAAACGCCGTAATTGCCGTCGTTGCGAATCTGATCGTGCATCAGCAGTGAAGTGGACCCAACAGATTTTCTTTGTCCTGGTATGATTTCAATATCCGAATCGGTTTTCTTCACCTTATATACATTGTCGCTTATCGTAAGTTCTTCAGAAGGGATATCAATCACTTCGTCTTTACCTATAATATAATACAGCTTTTGTTGTGCATGGCTCAGCAAAGCAATTTTATAAAATGTTGGAACAAAGAGTGCATGTTTGGGCAAATTACTGAATTCGGTTTGCAAAGGCACTGACAGCAGATACACCTTTCCTATGCCACAAACCTGCTGACTGAGGAAAAGGTCGCCGTTTTGCATTTTCAACAGCATTTCCTGGTCGCTGCGACTGCTGTGGTTGATGGTAAAATAAGAAAACACCTGTGGCAAATCAATATTTTCAGGAACGCTTTCAAAAACATCATTATAGATATTGCTTTTTATATTCATTCCAGAGATTTTCTGCTTAATGGTATTCAGTTTCCCAAAGGTATTCGAACCAATTGAAGTCAGAAATGAAGTATAGCTCGTCAAATCCATATCCTTGGCAGGTATTACCATCAGATTTCCCCCCTTGCCGATAAACTTCTGCAGTTCCTGAGCCAAACCTGAAGATATTTGTTTGATTTCGTTAAGGATAATAAGGTTATTTGATGGAAAAGTCCCAAAGTCGATATTGTTTTCTGCAACATTTTTATAGATAAAAGCCGAATCGCCGCCCAACAGAGAATTCAGATACGGGCTGGCTTGTCCTCCATTAATACATAACACAGGGATGGCTGATTCTATATTGTACGAAAAATAGAATTTATCGTCGTAAATAATCGGATTGTCCAGAATTTCGAGCATGCCGTTATGAATTCCGTTTTCGTTGTCGGTATAACTAATGGTGATATCGGTAGAGGCATTCGGCCCAATATTAAAACTACTGACCGCTTTCTGGGTTTTATTAAGAATGAGTTTTAATGGCACTTTTTCCACTTCTGTGGCCGAATGGTTTTTAACCCTGACAAACAGTTTTACTTTCTGACCAACCAAATGAACAGGTGATTCGAACCAGCAACTGTCTATATACAAATTGTTGAGAGTATTGGAAATCAAAGGAACCAGGAAATAGTTGGTAGTGCTGTCAGTTTTAAGTTGATCCAACAAGGTGGTGTTTTTTTGAAAATCAGACAGCAGATAAACCATTTTCGAACTGTTGCCCGATTGCGTAAAAGATTCTTTCTGACGAGCCACCACATCAGGCATACTTCGGGTTACCGGACCTGTTTCCACTTCGTTCACAAATCCCCCAAATTCATCGCGATTAACAAACAGTCGGTGCTTTGCCTCAAAATCGTTGGTTACTAACTGAAAATAATCCGAATTTTTGTAAGCTTTTCCAATATCCACCGCCTTGCTTTTGGCTTCGGCCAACAGGGTATTGCCTGTGCCTTCCGATTGCATACTGAACGAATTATCAACATAAACGCTCACATAATTGATTGCTTTTGGATTCACCGATTGATTGCTCAATGGTATAAAAGGCTGTGCAAATGCCAGCACCAGACAAATGATGGCTAAAATTCGAAACAACAAAACCAGCAAGTGCTTTAAGCGCGATTGTTTGCGCGTTTCGAGCTTCACCTCTTTTAAAAACCGTACATTAGTGAAAAACACTTTTTTATAACGGCGAAAGTTAAACAAATGAATAACTATAGGTATAGAGATGGCCAGCAAGCCAAACAGAAACAAAGGATTTATAAAATGCATATTAAAAAATAAGGGCAAATTTAGCTAATATTAACGACAGAAGAAGGAAAATATTGTAAAACCCGTACACACGCAAAATTTTGCGTCTCCTTTATTACCCCCCCCCAATTTTTCACCTCCTTAATAAATCGCAATTTTTCATATTTATTAATAGCTTACAGTAAATACTATCCTTAGCAACCTTAGTAGAAAAAATTGTAACCCAATAATTATAACCTTATTCGGTTAATTCTTTTTTTGAGGTGCTAAGAAAAATACCCTTTAATTCTATACATCG
>CAYYQJ010000220.1:0-5626 GCA_964473775.1 uncultured Bacteroidales bacterium
ACAGGCGATTCAGAAGGTTTTTTTTGATTTTTTTAAAAAGTGCGTAAAACAGGAGCGAAGATAACATGCCTCGTAATACATAAAACCCAATTTGGCAAAAAGTTACGACCTTGGTCTTTCCTATATCTAAGCCAACTAAACTGCCATTATCACAAAAGCCTTTTTAACTAAACAAATATTCTATATCCTCTTTATTCAGGTTTTTCAGGAAAGATTTCCCGATTAGAATTATATTCGGAAGAGATTCCTGCCTCCATAGTTCCCTCCTTAAAGATTCCAATTGTCATGATTTAGCTACTTAATAAGCAAAGACTTACATTGCAGCGATGCATGCTATTCAAAATTTGCGCCCAGAAAATGATTCTGGAAAATTATTTTTTTATACCTTTGTAAAAAAGAAAAAATTATGAATTATTTAGATAGGATTACCATAAACACAGAGATTTGTCATGGCAAACCATGCATTCGAAATATGAGATGGCCTGTTGAGGTTATAATTGATATGCTGGGTTCAGGCATGAGCATTGAACAAATAATTGACGACCATAAGGAACTTGAAAGAGAAGATATACTGGCAAGCCTGAATTTTGCAAAATTGTACTTATCGGGCTTTTCTCTAAAAATAGTTGCTTAATGAAATTTCTTTGCGATGTACATATTTCGTTTAAGATACCAAAACTTCTGGTTTCATTGGGTTTTGAAGCGATTCATGTAAACGATATACTTGATAAATGGTACACAACGGATAAAGATATTTGCAGTTATGCCGATTTAAACGACATGATTGTTATTACAAAAGATTCCGATTTTCGTGATAGCTTCTTTATAAAGCAAACGCCAAAGAAACTTGTAAAAATTAATTTAGGAAACATCTCAAACCAGGAACTCATTCAAATTCTTTCAGAAAATATTGTTGCAATTCAAAAACTCAATTCAAAAGCTTTTTTCTTAATAGAAATTGACAAAGAGATTAATACTTATATTAGCGAAGATAATATGCCGCGTAATACATAAAACCCAATTTGGCAAAAGTTGCGACCTTCGTCTTTCCTTGCATTAAAGACAACTATACTGCCATTATCACAAAAGCCTTTTTAACTAAACAAGTATTCTATATCCTCTTTATTCAGGTTTTTCAGGAAAGATTTTTCTTCGGTGATTAACTCGCGCGCGAGGTCTTTCTTTTTGTTTTGAAGGATTAAGATTTTTTCTTCTATGGTGTTTTTGCAAATCATTTTATAGGCAAACACACTACGCAACTGCCCGATGCGATGGGTGCGGTCGATGGCTTGTTGTTCAACAGCGGGATTCCACCAGGGGTCGACCAGATACACATAGTCGGCGGCGGTGAGGTTGAGGCCTACCCCTCCTGCTTTGAGGCTTATCAGAAACACTTTGCAGTTTTCGTCGGTTTGGAAACGTTCGACGCTTTCGCCGCGGTCGGTGCTGCTGCCATCGAGATAAGCATAGTTGATGCCATGCAATTCCATCCTTTGGCGTATCAATCGCAACATGCCAATAAATTGCGAAAACACCAACACCTTGTGTTCGCCTGTGTTTTCGGTAATCTCGCGGGTAAGTTCTTCGAGTTTTACCGATTCGTGACTGAACACTTCATCATTGCCCAATATGTCGGGCGAATCGCATACCTGCCTGAGTTTCATCAAACCCTGCAAAACATAAATGCCTGATTTTTCGAGACCATCGGAGGCAATTTTGCGCATGATACGGTCGCGGTAGTCGTTGCGGTAAGCATCATATACGCGGCGTTGTTCGTCGCCCATTTCGCAATACAACACGGTTTCGGTTTTTTCGGGCAATTCTTCTGCTACCTGACCTTTGGTACGTCGGAGGAAAAACGGGAAAATAAGTTTTTTCAACTGGTCTTTTTTCAGTTGTTCCTGATGTTTTTCGATGGGATTGGCAAACTCCTGTTTAAAAAACTCCATATTGCCCAGCATGCCGGGGTTGAGGAAATGCAATTGGGCATACAAATCGTAGATGTTGTTTTGCAAAGGTGTGCCCGACAGCGCCAGACGGTTTCTGCTTTTGAGTAACTGCACGGCCTTGGTGGCTTTGGAAGCAGGGTTTTTTATGGCCTGAGATTCGTCGAGAATGATATAACGGAAGGTGAATTTTATGAAGGTTTCGAAGTCGGAACGTATGGTTCCGTAGGTGGTGATGATGATATCATAATCGGCAAATTCGAGGGCATTGGTTATTCTGTCGCTTCCATGATGGATGTGATAGGTGAGGTCGGGACAAAATTTTGCGATTTCGTTTTCCCAGTTAAACATGAGAGAATTGGGGCAAATGATGAGGTGGGTTTCTGATTGACGGTCTTCTTCAGGCATTTCGGCTTCGTCCTGAGTGAATTTTCGTTTGTTTTTCAGATGTTGCAAAAAGGTGAGGGTTTGCAGGGTTTTGCCGAGACCCATATCGTCGGCCAGGATGCCTCCCCAATTGAATTCGTCGAGAAAATTGAACCACGAAAAACCTGATTTCTGATAAGGCCTCAACTCGGCATTTACTTTTTCGGGCATTTCGATATCTTCGATGCGGCTGAATTTTTTGAGCATGTTGCGCTTGTATTCCAACTCGCGGCGAATTTTATCATCATCAATCTGATCGTATAATTCGTCAATAATAGAAAAATGGAATTTCGGAACCTTCAGTTCTTCTTTATCTACATTGCCCATTTTGAACAACAAAGAATATTTTTCGGCCCATTCTTCGGGCAACATGCCCATGGAGCCATCGTCTAACAACACGTAGTTGCGGTTGTTGATTACCGCCTTTCGAAGGTCTTTAAGCCTGACGGTTTGGTCGCCGAACATGATGTTTATTTTTACATCAAACCAATCTATCCCTGTGGCAAAACCAAAATTGATGACCGGAGTATGTGGATTGTAGCGGAATTTTTTCATGTCCTTCATTCCATACACTTCGGCTTCTTCGTCTTTCATCTGATTATAAAAGGTAAAAAACCAGCCATCTTTCATGGCATCTTCGAAGCTGATATAAAAAAATCCCTGTTGTCCCTGCATACGAAATGTTGGATGCAATTCGCGTATGAGTTCAACAAAAGCGGTTTCAACATCATGTTCTCTTTCGGTGATGATCATTTTGCCATTGTGTTCTTCTACCAAACGGGTGGCATCGCTATATTCCACAGGTTGATGATCGTTGTAGCGGAATCCGGGTCGGATAATCAAAAATTTATCGTTCTTTTCGCTTAGGTAAATGAGTTTGGTGAAGGTGGTATCTTCGTTTTTTGTAGTAAAACTGATGATGTTTTCGGGAAGTTCGACGTCATAAAATCTTTGCAGAGGTATCACAAAGGATGATACAAAATGCATGGTATCGCGTTTATTCACCCTGATTTTGCCTGTTTTACCCATGTATTGAATCACGGCATTATCGCGGGTTCGGTTTACCAGATATACCGTATTGTCAAGAAAAGCAAACAGTCCGGCAAAGAATTTAACGTTGGTGAGGGTGACGCCTTCTGATGTTTTCATTCCTATCATCAGGTCGGCAGTATCTTCATTGATTTCGAGTTTAAAAGAGATTTTTATTTTCTCGGTAGAAAATTTTACCGATTGAAGTGTGTAAGGACTCAGGGTGCCCGCCGAGGTTTGCAAATAGGTGTAAGGAGTTCTTGCAAGCAGGGGGAAAAGCATCATCAGCCGCGAGTGTATGTGGCGGTGCATCACGGCAAGTTCGTTGGGAGTGAAGGAATAATAAGCCAGAGAATCGAGGCGGGTTTTGCGCCGCGAGGAGGTTTCTTTTTGCGAGACTTTCATCAACTGGTCGTTAGACAAGTCTTGAAGCAACTGAAGGATTTGCTGTGTATCTTCATCAAAACCAACATCCACAGGAGGCTCGTTGGGGAAAAAGTTTTTGAAACTATTGATGGGAACTAAGTCTTTGGAAAGCTTGGCTGTAAAAGGCGCCATCAAAAAATAAGGGAAATAATTATAGTTGAAAACAATGGAATAGCCTACGCAGAAATCTTCCCTGTATCTAATCTCGGGAAATTCCACGGGACTGCTTTCGATGGGTTTTTCTTCCAGTTGCAATTGCTTGATGATGTTTTCCCATTCCTGAAACTGCGAAAGTTTTTTTAATGATATATCTTTCAGTTTCAATTCAGGCTGACCAGTAACGGTGCTTTGAACAAATTCGAATTTATCGTCGATGGCATCTGTAAGGCTGTAGCCATATTCGCTCAGCAAACGGTTTTTATGTTTGGTGAAATCCTTGAACTGCTCAAAATAAAACTTTCCTTTTTGCACAAACAGGGAATAAAACACGGCATAGCGATGTTCGCACACCACAGGAGCTTTTTTCTGACAGTTGCAGTAGGTGTAAAAAGTGTTGTCGTCGGTTTTGTGTATCAACACCTGATAAAGGGTTTGTCCCTGATTCACTTCGGCAGATATCCTCATTTTACGTTCATCAATATTCTGAACTTCCACCTTTTTATAGCTCACCAACTGTTGGGCTGCGGTGATATCATAGCGGTTGATTAAGGGATTCAGAATCTCGAAATTGATGGCAGGCATATTTACCACCACCTCGTTCATGGGCATGGGTTTGTTGGAATAGCGCACGGTGCTGATTTCGTCGGGTACAGGCAGCATACTGTCGGGCAAACGCTCGGCTATGAATAAGAGTGAAGCCAGTTTGTGTTTACACATTCCTTCTTCGGGGCAAGTGCACGACAAGCGCATGAGCCGCGGAGTATAATACTCGCTGATTTCGACATCGAAGTATTGCATACTGACATCGTTTCTCACCTTAAAACTGATGCTTTTGGTGGCAATATTGCGAACGTTGAGGGTGGTATAATTGATGGATAGCAACCGCTTTGCAAGAGCCAATACAGTAGCATCGGAGTGCGTGGTGATGTATCCGTTGATGATGTTAAACAGATTGTTTACCGGTGGTTGCCCTGGTAGTGGCATGGTAAGATTTTTTTTTTACAAAATTAGGTGATTTTGGAATAAGGTGAATGAATTTTGGGAGATTTTTTTTTAGTTTTTTTATAGATGAGAGAGGGGGATTTTTTAGGATGGGATTAAAAAAATGGAAATGGCTCTTCCCTTATTAAAGGTAATGGCATATACAAATGTGGATGGCAATTCCTCTACAAAGGGTAACGGCATATACAAATGTAGATGGTACTTCCCCTGCGAAGGGTAATGGCATATACAAATGTAGATGGCAATTCCTTGATTTAGGGTAATGGCATATACAAATGTGGAGGGTACTTCCTTGATTTAGGGTAATGGCATATACAAATGTGGAGGGCACTTCCCATTAAAAATTGATTGTTGAGTATTGTAAATTTAAAAAAAATGCTCAATGTTCAACGTTCAATGCTCAATGCTCAACAAAAGTATTTTAAGTACTTCTCACTTCTTCGCATGCCTGAAATACACAAATATCTTCCCAAAGTTATCCCTGTCTTTTTCAATGCGGTGATACATTTGTTTGATTTCTTTCTGGTCGAGAAACCTCAGCACTTTCTTTTTCAGTTGACCGCTGCCCTTGCCGGGAATGATTTCCACCCAGAGATCGGAAGAGCGTCGTGTAGGGAAAGAGTGTTCAGAGCCGTGTA
>CAYYQJ010000221.1:0-5617 GCA_964473775.1 uncultured Bacteroidales bacterium
TTGTTGAATTCTATGCACAAACCATTTCTGATATCTGCTGTAGTAGCCATACTATATTTTTGATTATAATAAAATTTTGTGCAAAAGTAACTAATTTTATATTGTAATTACGCTTTGCCAATGAATTTGCGAAATAAGTATATAAGTTTATTGAATCAAAAGGAAGATTCTGTTACTCCAAGAAGGCGTTGTTTGGTTGTTCTGAAGCGCGTGTTCCTATCAGTATTAATGCCATAAAATTGAATATAAATACACGTAATAACAGTAATTTAAGACGTCCTAAAATTACATTATATGTGTATGAAAATTATCGAAATAATTATTCTTCAGGGAAAGTAAGCTCAATTGCAGTACAGGAAATCTTACTGATATTTGCAATCAATTTCATACCTTTATCGCTAAAGGCTGCATTTTTCTTGACAGTTTGATTGGCTCCAACATTTGCAAAATATACTCCTGCGGTTTTATAAACACTATTATCCACACGAATATATTTAAGCCAAACGTTAACTTTGTCGAGTTTGTAAGGCATATTGTTTGTGAGTGTTATAGTAATATTTGAAATTCCTCCCATTGGCCCGGTCATATATGTAGGATGAACAGAAACATAGTTTCTCCAGTTCTTTTTGTATTTTTCTTTTTTCGCCTGTTCTTTTTGCTCAGGAGTCATGTTTTTTTCATCAATAGAGGCATTTTGGCTATTCGCTTTTGTACTCGAATCCATAGCTGCTGCTGATTTCAGAGAATCTGCTTTCGCAAGTAAAGCAGCATTAATAGTTTCATCATTACTTTTTTTACTACTTAAAGAGGCAATCAAAAAAATACTAGCTCCAATAAGTAATAATGCTCCCAATCCAGCACCTAAATAAATAAAAAGTTTTTTATTACTTTTTGGATTAGCATTGCCAACTGCATTTTTATTATCTGTTGGTTCTATTGGTTTTGGAATCAAAGGAGGGGGAACACTACTAAATAAAGGTTTCAAGTCGTTCATTTCTGAAGCTGGTTGCCAGTTTTCCATACCTTCACTCCAAACCATATCATTTGGTTTAACTAACTGACTTTTTAATTCTTCAATAGTAAACGGACCTTTTTGTTGTTGACCGTCGTTAATAAAATAAGTTTTCATAATTTTAAATTAAGAGTTTAAATATTAGGGGTATGCAAATTTCATTTTCTGTCGTAATCGTAGTCATTGTAGCTTTTGTCTGGTTCAATTTTTTTTCAAAATTAGCATTATTTTTAATATTCACTATAATAGTCTTAAAATATTTAGTTTGATTTAGGTCTTTAATAATGAAGTCGATTAGAAAAATTCTCAGTTTAATGATTACAATGAATGAAATTCAATCACTAATATTCGGCTTTATAATACTCCACTATACCACAAAATTGATTGTCATTTGGCTTGATGCCATCTAAAACCATTTTCCAATTAGCAAGCTTATTGGTGTTATTTTCAGAATCGTAAATATGGTGTTTTTCCAGAGCAGTATCAATTTCATGAGGATATTCAATAATATCAAAATACCTGGTACTCCCAATTTTTAAATGTTTGGCATTAGCCCGCGCTGTTCCTTTATAAATTGTTTTATGTCCACTGGAATAAAGACTATAAATTGTATAACTGCTTTCCGAAATATCCATATCCAGATGCATATCAACAACAGATTGGGTGAACCAATGACCAATGAATTCGGGGCTTCCATTCTCAACTTTCTTTTTACAGGATAAAAGAAAAATCAGCAGAATAAATATTACAATTACGTTTTTCTTCATGTTCATTAAACTTTATAAACTAACCTCTCTTTCTCACCAACTGGAGCCACCTCCCCCACTAAATCCACCTCCGGAAAATCCACCTCCACCACTAAAACCACTGAAACCACCTCCTCCACCAAAGGAACTATAGCTCGAACTATGATATCCTGAGCCAGAAGAAGAGGCTGTGTATTGCGAATTAAAATTATGGTCCATGTGATACATACTTGCCACCATAGAATGGACAAATAAGGTGGTAGTGAAAGCACTGTTATCTGTGGTCTGATACCATTCAGGAGCAGAATTTATCAGCGTTTTAAATTTATCAGCCCACTGGCTTCCCAATCCCATAACAATGGCATAAGCAACGGTTTCATCAAAATACTTTGGATTTTCTTTCAATAAATCTTTCAGTTTCTGGTCTTCTGCTCTCTGTACAAATTCTCTGAAACCAAGCAGTTTCATGTATTCATCAGCCCCAAAATGAGCCCTCTTTGGCATGATGCGTCCAAACAAAAATATAATGGCTGAAGAAGCCACGAAACTAAACAAATATTGCATCCAGCTCCAGCCTGCTACCAGTGAAAAGGCCAATCCAATTCCCAAAACTATAAAAGAAATTACTTTCAGGAAGTTTGCAAAACCCAAGGTCCCCGGAACAAAAAACTGATTGGTTTTTGACAAAGAAATCAACTCTCTGGTGGCTTTGTTCATGATGATAAAAAAGGTATTTTTTAGCTGACTTACTTTTACAACATCAGGTCTGTTTTCGTTAAACAATCCTTCGAACATGGTTTTTTCAAAACTCTTGGCATCTTTTGGCAGGTCTTTAAGTCTGGTGAGCTCATAATCATCATCGGCAGAACCCATAGATTTTATTTCTTTAATACTTATAAATCCGTTTCCGGCCCAGTAATAAATCAGAGAAACCAGGTCGCGTTTGTGCAGCTTATTATCCCAGATATAACCTGCCTCTGCAGGAGTAATCTCTTTAGGCGGATTGTACTGAACGACTATCGGTCCTTTTTTATCGCGACCAATAAAATACCATAGAACGAGCAAAATCAAAAACAGAATGAAAGGATAAAACAAGAGTTTGTTATTTGTCCAGATAATTTGCATGGTTTTCATCCCTGAAATTCCAAAAGCATCTTTAGGCATACTCAAACTAAGCATAGGAAGTTCGTTCTGAAACAAAGGCTGATCCACTTTACAAATCAGGGTGTTTTTGTCAATAACAATCTTAAGCATTCTGTTTTTATCGTTATTGATTAAAATACTTGCCTTCACATCAGCCATATTGATTCCCTCAGGAAGAATTATTTTCATGCCCCCTTTTTTCAAAGGTTCTTCAAATCGGGTAATTATGGGATAGTTCAAACAATATCGTCCTTCTTTTTTAATGATTAAACCAAAAACATCAAATTCATAGCTATAGTCCTTAGTTTCCTTTTCAGAAAGAACATTATATCCCGGGCTACTCCAGTAAATAGAATTATTATGAGTGCTATTGCCATAAGGTTTGTCTTCTCCTGTAGCCTTATAATTGGTTACCAGAAGATGAGTAAAAGAACTCATAAAAGACCAATCGGGGAATCCCGGATCGTAATCATCAAAAAGCGGATAACCTTCCAGATAAGAGAAATGCTCGTTTATCCAAAAATTATTATCAGGAGCCGTCAGGTCTTTAAACTTCACTTTGTACACATGACGCACATGTATGATTCCGTTTTTATTTAAAGTGAATTCAGTTAAAAAATCATTGACATAATAGGTTTTTGAGTTTATTTCCAAAGGTATTTTCGATTTATCAAAGCCTTTATCTGCCCTCACTCCTTTTAAATAAATGGCATCGGTTGCAAACATTTTTTCGTATTTAACAAACCAGGTTTTCAGTTTACTATCATAGGTAACTGTTGGAGAAACTTTTTTATCGACACTTCCTTTATAAAAACTAAAATTCATTTTCCCTGCATCAGGCAATGAATCCAGAATTATTTCTGCTTCCAGTCCCTTGAAAGGCTCGCCTGACATTTCGCCACTAAATGGCCAGTTGATTTCTGCCTTACCCTTACTAAAACTTACCGCACCCCAAACTTCATATTTGATGGTTACTTCCAGCTTATTTTTAAAGTTTCTGTTCCCTGAATTCAAAGAAATGACCTTTTTCTCCCTTGAAAACTCTGTGGTAAACTTAGCATCGTGAATCCCTGCCGACTCATAAGTCAGTTCAATGTTTTTGATGATATGGTCTCTGATGTTGGTCGAATCATTAATTCTAAGCGTATTAAAATCACGGTTAAAATAAGGCATGGAGGCAAGCAACACCAGGGAATATTTTTCTTCAACACTCAGAGACGCATCGCGGTTGACATTGATTTTGCTATGAAATTTATCCACATAAAAATATTGTGTCAGATCAGCAATGGGCATATCAGTATTGGGAAAATAAGAAAGAGGAAACTTCACCGCTAAGGTCAATCCTTCATTGGCTTTCAGTGGTTTTGTTATGCTTCCACTTATGGAATTGCCACTGATTTCAAACTTTGCTCCTTTTTCTTTAGAACCTTCCTTACCAGTGAATAAAGACACATCATCAGCAGTAATTTTTAATGGTTTGGGCAAATTGATTTTAAAACCTGCTTCTGAAATATTGCAATCCCATTGATGGCCTATCAGGTTCCAATATAATTCGGTTCTGTCAGCAAATTTGTTCAGTCCACCCCACACCAGATAAGTGATAACAAACTTCTGATCGCCATTCACAAACTTATCGCCAGAGCCTATTTTTATTTTCAGAAAATCGCCTTCGGTAGTGGTGGTAAATTCAAAACCATCCACTTTTATATCTTTTATTGACAGCTCATAATCAGCCGTATTACTTACCCTTTCGGCTTTCTCTCTGCCAGCAAAATCCACCTGACGATATCGAAAAGGAATAGACCGTATGATGCCATGTTTTTGCTCTTTAAAATGCACATCAATGGTCTCGGTAACGAAAATAGAACCATCGGCATTCATTTTCAGGTCTATGAAATATTTCGAAATATCGAAAGACTCTGAGAAGGCCGAAAGACTCAGAAAACTTAATACTATCAGTGCTAAAATCTTTTTCATGGATGCAATGCTTTGGGTAAGGTTAATATTTTGTAAATGCTCAATAATCAATGTTCAACGTTTAATGCTCAAGTGGCTTTCTGAAACAGATACTGATTTGGGTTTTAAAAATCAGTTTTTCAAATCAAGCTGAATGGCTTCCTTTTCAATATTTTCTATTTCGAAAAACTCTGCAGTTTTAAATCCAAACATGCCTGCAAATAAGTTTCCGGGAAAAGATTCCACAGCCGTATTATTATCTCTTACCAAGGCATTATAATATCGCCGGGCATTCTGCAGAGTATCTTCCACTTCAATCAAGGAATCCTGAAGTTTCATGAAGTTCTGGTTTGCCAGCAGTTCAGGATAATTTTCTACAGTCACCAAAATATTTTTCATGGCCATGATCAGGTTGTTTTCGGCTCCTTGCTGTTCTTTTATGCCTTGTGCATTTTCAGCCTGAGAACGATATTTAGCGACATTCTCGAAGAGAGTTTTCTCATGAACTGCATATCCTTTTACTGATTCTACCAAATTGGGTATTAAAGAATATCGCCTTTTCAGTTGTACATCAATATCGCTCCATGCATTTTTTATTCCGTTGCGGAAGCTCACAAATTTATTATAATATAGCGCTATGATTATAAGAATCACTGCCACTATGCCTCCAATAATATAAAAGATGATTGCCATTGTCGTTAGTTTATTTGTGACTAATCACAGTGATAATTTGCAATTGAAATCAATCCGTTTAAAACAT
>CAYYQJ010000222.1:0-5615 GCA_964473775.1 uncultured Bacteroidales bacterium
ATAGCTTCAGGTGACTGGAGTTCAGACGTGTGCTCTTCCGATCTGGCAAAAAAGAAAAACAAAGAAGGCGAAGCCCCCATAAAACTCAGGCGCAGCGATTATCAATTGGTGGCAGGCACAGGTTTCGATTTCTTTTTGCCCTACTTCAAATTTGGCATACAACTCAATATGTCTTACGGTATCCGCAATCTGCTGGTGCCCGAAAACAACATTTATACCAACAGCATCAAGCGATTGAACTCAAAGATATTTCAGTTGTCGTTTACTTTTGAAGGATAGCAAAATCTGTTAATCATCCATATTGCACTTCAATTATTCCTTAAAATACTTTCGTATTATTGCTAATAATCCATCTATTTTAATGGGTTTCGAAATATAATCGGTGCAGCCTGCTTCAATAGCATCATCCCTATCCCCTGCTATAGCAAAGGCGGTTTGAGCTATTATGATAACGTCTTTATTGAATTGTCGTATCTGACGAGTTGCTTCATAACCATTTAAATCAGTCATTTGAATATCCATAAATATCAAATCAATATCCGGATTGTTTCTACAGGCTTCAACAGCGGCCGAACCTGTGCTCACTTTTATAATTTCTTTACTAAAATCTTCTACAATTTTTGAAATTAATATGATAGAGGTTTCGTCGTCGTCGGCAATTAATATTTTTAGATTTTTAACTTCTGTTTCTGTATCAGACACTACACTCTTTTCAATAATTATTTCTTGCTTCGATTGCGGATTGTATGGAATGGTAAAATAAAAAGTACTTCCTTTTCCTGCTTGGCTTTCTAACCAAATTTCGCCTCCAAGCATAGACACATAAGCTCTTGATATTGCCAATCCCAGTCCTGCACCCTGTCGGGCCATTTTATCAACAATTTCGGCTTGAATAAAGCGTTCGAATATGGCTTCCTGCCTATCAGTATGAATTCCAATACCCGTATCTTTTATATAAAATTCAAGCTCAAAAATCTCTGCGTGTGGAGGGTTCTTTCTGATGTTATATCCAAATTCTATTGAACCCTGGTCGGTGTATTTTATTGCATTTTTTACCAGATTAGATAGGATACTAACAAATTTGCCTTTATCAATTTTAATGATGGATTTTCTATCAGGCAAACCTGTAGTAAAAACGAAGTTGAGTTTTTTCTCTTCCGCATCAAGTTTCAAAAGGTCGAAAACATATTTTACCTGTTCATTAATATTGGTTTCAGAAGCATAAAGCTCCATGGTTCCGGATTCTATTCTCGAGATATTAATAATGTCGTCGATAATATTGAGCATACGTTCACCACTTTTCTCTATTATGCCGATAAATTCCACTTGCTCCGGGCCACTTAGTTTTGGCTCTTTCAATAGTCCCGCGAAGGATAGGATGCCATTCATTGGTGTTCGTATTTCGTGGCTCATGTTTGCCAGAAAAGCCGATTTTAGTTTATCACTTTCTTCTGCTTTTTCTTTGGCTATCTTTAATTCTTTCTCTGCAAGCTTGCGTTCGTTCTCGTTTTCGATAAACTCTAGTGCAAAAGAGATATCCGAGGCCATTGTATCGAGAAGAATTACTTCATCGGTATCAAAAAAATCAACCTCGTTTGCGTACATGGTGTATGCCCCAATTACTTTGCCAGCTACAATAAGTGGCAAAGATATAGACGAACGATAACCATAATTTATAGCTGCTTCGCGCCACGATTTCATTATATCGTCGGTTTCGATATTACTGGTAAAAATACTTTTGCCCTGTATTATTGCCTGCCCTGTGGGTCCGGAGCAACGTTCAGGACTGTTGAAATCTATATTTACATTTTCTAAATAAACGCCTATTTCGCCAGCTGATGCAACAACATCTATTTTATTGGTTGAGGCATTAAGCAGTCCTATCCATGCCATTCGGAAGCCACCATCCTCCACCGCAATACGGCAGGCTTCATCAAACAGTTGCTGCTGATTGTGAATACGCACAATGGTTTGGTCTGTGCTGCTTAATAGCGCATAAACGCGGTTTAGTTTTTTGATGTTATTTTCTGCGATTTTACGTTCGGTTATATCTGTATCAAATCCATACCAGGTAATGCTGCCATCAGTTAATTTTTCCGGGGTTGATTTAGAGTATATCCATTGGATTTCTTTGCCGGGTATTTGCACACGGAACTCACAAGTAAAGGAAGAGAGATGTTTTGCTGAATATTCGATATCAGCTATTACTCTTTCGGCATCTTCAGGATAAATAACATTGCCAATAGGCGTAAAGTTGTCCACTACATCTTCGGGCGAGCAGCCAAAAATGCCCTTGATTCCTTCTGATGCTATTGGAACGAAATAGCTACCGTCTGGTTTTCTTGTAAACTGAAAAATCAATCCGGGTGCATTAGCAGAAAGTTTTTTAAAACGAACAGTCCATTCGTGTAGAACCTCTTCCGCCTGTTTGCGCCCGGTAATGTCTCTACACAAACTCATAATTGCAGGCTTGCCATCCCAATTAATTAGCATTGAACTCACCTCTACCGGTACAGGCGCACCATCCTTGCGTTGGTGCACGCTTTCAAATGTGATACGACCTTGTTCCAAAATGACAGCAAGTCTTTTAGGTACATGCTTACTTTGGTCGGGTGTATCTATGTCTCCGATTTCCATAGTCATCAGTTCGGCTTTGGTGTAGCCAAGTTGTTGGCATGCTTGCATGTTAACTGCCAATATCTGGGGCAATTCAATTTCGTGAATATAGATAGCATCGCTGGCATTTTCAATTATAACACGGTATTTTTCTTCGCTTTCGCGCAAAGCGATTTCCCACTGTTTGCGTTCGGTGATATCCTGATGAAAAGCCAGAAAATATTGTTGTCCGCCAATAGTTACTAAACTTGCTGTGTCGCTCATAGCAATGATGTGCCCATCTTTATGATAATGCTCCACCTCAAAACGAACCACCTCGCCTGCAAATATGCGTTTCATCACTTCGCCACGGGCAGCAAAAGCATCTTCACTGAGAATATCAATATCTTTAATATCCATGTTCATCATTTCATCAACGGTATAACCATGCATTTGAGCAAAGGATTGATTCACTTCGGCAATCTTGCCTTCCATGGTTAATAAGATAAGTCCCTCGGTTGCTTTATCAAAGAGTTGGCGATAACGTGCTTCGCTTTCGTTCTTCGCTTCGTCTGCCTTTTTACGTTCGCTAATATCAATCAATGTACTTAGCATTCCAACCACATTGCCATGAATGTCTTTAACCGGACTTGAGTTATTTAGTACGGTGATGATACTACCATCTTTCCTGCGAAGTCTATGTTCATAGTTGATGAGTCGTCCTCCCGAAAGAAGTGCCTGGTGTTCCGGAATAACAACAATAGGATCAGCATCAACATCCGAGATGCACATTTGCATGAGTTCTTCTAATGTATAACCCAGTAAATCTATTCCCGATTGGTTGGTATCGATGAAGTTTTTGTTGACATCAAATAAATAAACTGTTGCAATAGATTCGTCAAAGATGCCCCGATACTTTTCTTCGCTTTCTTTCATCTTTTCCTCGGCCTTCTTACGGTCGGTAATATCGGTCAAAGAGGTTACTCTAACGGCTCTTCCTTTGTAACATATCATTTTCCCTTTTAAAAGGCAAGGGAAAGTGGTACCATCTTTTCTTAGTGCCGTAGCTTCATAAGGTTTTTCGTAGCCATTAATCATATTATCCATCACCATTTGTCGGTCGTCGGGGATAATCCAATCGGTACCATATCTGCCTATGGCTTCCTGGTTAGTAAAACCAAACATTTTTTTTGCAGATAGGTTTTGCTCTATGCAAATCCCTTTATCAGATATAAATATGGCTTCGAAAGTGGCTTCGCTCAATCCTTTGTATTTTTCTTTACTATCTTTTAAGGCAACTTCTATCTGGTTTCGTTCGGTGATATCGGTCATAGATACTATCATCATTCCATTCGACGATATCACTCCTACATTTATCAGCATATTCCGTATGCCTGTTTTAGCATTTATCAAATTACATTCATAGCGGCTTGGGGCGGCTGCAGGGTTTTGCTGGCGAAGGTTGTTGTATTGCTTTAGGGTTTCTATACTTTCGGGTGCTACATACTGTATCCAGCTTGTTCCAATTATTTGTTCTTTGGTATAACCCGTTATGGCTTCGCATTCGTTATTTGCATTAATCACCAGGGTATTTTCGTCAACCAAAATTGTAGCAGTGCCGGTGTTTTCGAATATACTTTTATATAGCTCCTTGGCTAATAACACCTCTTCCTGAGCTTTTTTACTTTGGGTGATATTATGTAGGGTAGCAATAATCAGTATTTCATTTTTTAAATGAATCAAATGTGCCGAAAACAAAACGGCAAGTATGTTTCCGTTTTTCTGTTTAAATTTCACTTCAGTATTATCAATTTCTATATCGTTACTTATTTTTTTCTTCACTAATTCCCGCTCGCTAATATCCACAATAAATTTGCTATTTATATCGTCATCACTTAAAATTTCATTGCGACTATAGCCTGACAATTTGCAAAACGCATCGTTTACTTCAATTATTTTTCCAGCTTTTATGCGCGAAAGACTCATGGCTACATTTGAGGTTTTAAAAGCTACTGCAAACATTTCTTGATTATCAGTAGCTTTTTGCTGCTCATTCAGATAACTTTTATGCACATAGCGTATGATTAAATAGATAAAAAACGATGCTATCAATGTTGTAGTTAAACTATCCATCCAACGATGCATTTGGTGGGTTTCCTTAATAATCAAATCGGGGTATAAAAATTCTACTAAAAAAATAGAAACAATACATAAAATAAAACTAGCAATTACCCATTTCTTTTGTTTGTTTGTAACACTGATTAAAGCCAAAATAAGTATCACCATAGCCAGCATTATATCGGAACTGTTTATGCCGCCATCCAAACAACATATTAATGATACACTAATAAAGGCAATAAAAATAACTGGTAATTTAAGTAGGTGAAAAACTCTTTTAAACCGAACAAAATAATACACAGCAGAAATTACAACTATCAGAATGATACCGATAAAAGGAATAATTGAGGATTGGAAAATGTAGCTGCTGATGGTGCCAACAATGCTTAGCACTATACAATATACCAAAGAGGATAAAAACAATTGATGTTCTAACGAAAAGTTTTCGTCTTGTCCGAAAATAAATCGGATGGCTTTTGCTATTTTATATTGATGCATAAATAATTCTGTTTTAAATCAGGATTTTATTAGTAAGGTTAAACCTACTAAAATCTGAAACAAAGATATGAAAAGATACAATATCACTAAAAAAAACAATAACAATATTTTTCGCACTGTTATTCTTATCATCGAAATAGAAAAATATGGTGTAGAGAGTAAGGATAAAGAATGATGTTTACAGAGTTTATTAGCCTGCTCTTTGTTTATAACAGATTGGCCTGTTTTTTCCGAATGCATTATTATTGTGGAGATTATACTGGTATTATGAATTTAATCCATGCTAAATGTAATCATGTCAGACATGATTATCATGTGGTCGGACATGATTATCATGTGGTCGGACATCATTATCATGTGGTCGGACATGATTATCATGTGGTCGGACATCATTATCATGTGGT
>CAYYQJ010000223.1:0-5577 GCA_964473775.1 uncultured Bacteroidales bacterium
TTATGATTGTAATACAAAGAAGCAAACATACGGCATTCCAAATCGTTGCTGCGCTCAAACGGAACGGTTTGAAGGGTTTGGGGCGTAACAGAATCCTTATAAGTATAAAAATTATGAAAGGTGGATGCCAAAGTAAGTTTCACATAACCGGTTTTATGAACCAATATCATATCCGACAGTCCCACCATAGCCTGATTTGAATAATTGGTTAAGTCCCAGCCCTCGGTACCATAAAAATCGATCTTCTGTTTGTTGGTATCTTTCTTGCTGTCGAGAAAAGCTATGTTGCTGATGCCGCCAAAGCCAAACAAAGCGATGCTTCCTATCTTAGTGTTGGGAAAATTGAACTTAAAAAACACATCCTGATACTTAGGAACTGCTTGTCCTGTACCCATCTGTATGCCCACCTTCGAAAACAAATCAAGAGTAGAATATCTATAATCTATCAGATACGAACTGCCTTTCTTCTTGCTAATAGGGCCTTCGGCACCGGCTTCTATGCCATTAAACGACACCTGTGCCAGAAACTCATGACGTTGATTGTTGCCGCTAACCGACTTTAAATCGAATACGCCTGCCAGAGCATTGCCATAATCGGCGGGGAAAGCCGCCGTAAGGAAGTCGGAGTTGAGCAAGAGGTTGTTTCTTAATATGCTTATGGGGCCGCCTGTGGTGCCCATGGCTGCAAAATGATTGGGATTGGGAATATCCACATCGTCCAGGCGCCATAAGAGGCCTGTGGGTGTGTTGCCACGAATAATGATGTCGTTGCGCGAATCTTCTGTGCCGTTGACTCCGGCAAAATTGGCTGCCATACGTGCTACATCGCTGCGGGCACCTGCATATAGATTGGTTTCTTCTACGGTAAATTCACGGGCACTTACGGTGGCCATGCGATTGATGGGCGAAGTTTTATCGCTGCTGGCACTTATCACCACTTCTTTGCCTGTGAATGCCTTTTCTTCTAATTCTACATCAAGGACAAGCTCTTTTCCGGTGTTGAGTTCAAGATTTGATAGGAGCACATCGTTATAACCGAGGAAACTTATTTTAATGCTTACCCTGCCTATGGGTACGGATTTAAGTGTGAAGTGGCCTGCAGTGTCGCTTACTGTGCCTATTAATGGATTGCTGCCTATTATTATAATGTTTGCTCCCGGCAATGGACTGTGAGAGGTTTTATCGAGCACATTGCCCCTAACCATCTGAGTATGATTTTGCGAAAAGGCATAGTCGGCGATGCACAGCAGCACTATGGTTATTATTATTGAGTAATATTTCTTCGCGATTGAGAACATAATGCAAAAGTACTAATATTTATGAATTGGGAACAGTGATTGGTGATTTGTGATTAGAGATTTGAGATAAAATTTCAATATTTTAGAATGGATGAAAAAAGTGTAGAATGCGATATCGGTAGTGTAGAATGCGATTTCGGTAGTGTAGAATGCAATCTCGGTAGTGTAGAATGCAATCTCGGTAGTGTAGAATGCGATTTCGGTAGTGCAGAATGCAATCTCGGTAGTGCAGAATGCAATCTCGGTAGTGCAGAATGCGATTTCGGTAGTGCAGAATGCGAAAGTAGTAGTTTTTTGCCGGAATATTAAGTTTACGACGATTGACACCAATACGGTTTGAAATTGGCAAGATGTTGGTAAGAGCGCCAGGGATGGGAGGGTAAAGCCCACAGCGGCGGCGATGAAGTTGATTAAATGTCAGGGAGTTTGCACCGCCGCGAGGACTTGGAACGGACAGCCCGCCCGCAGGGGGCGCCCAAATATTTAATTGGTCATTGGTCATTGGTCATTATGTCATTGGTCATTGGTCATTTGGAATTTAACTTTTGATTTTGAATGGCAATACTTCGAAAATCGAAGCAGGTATTTCATAGGTTTATAAATTGTTACTATATTTGCCGATGATTTCTATGTTTGTGTTGGTTGAAGCATTGCCCGGAAATCAAAAAACAACCCTATTAATATCATCAATTAAGAAAAATGGAAGACATTAAATTGTTTATACAGAAGGAAATAATGAGTTTGGCTTTTACAAAAGTAGGTTATGATGATTCTTTGCTGAAATCGAAACTACTGGACTCAATTACGTTGGTAGATTTGCTGGTTTCTATTGAAGAAGAAATTAATAAACAAATTCCACAGCATTTGATTATCGAAGAAAACATGGATAGCATAAACAAAATAGTGGATACGATAAATTCTATTTAGTTTGTTGTAATGAAACGATTTGTTGCTATTTATATACTGCCATTTATTATTGCGCTTGCTGGAGTTTATTTTATTGCTATAAACAAGCAGGCAAATAATTTCCTTTTTAAAGGACCTGTAGAAGGAAATAGTTTACAACCGAATACTTTTATTATCAGTAATTTCGTTGACAGAGCTTCTGATGAAGAACAATTTCTGAAAAGCAATGATACTTCAGAAAATATTTATCTCTTGGGTTCGTCCGAATTATCGAATTCAACACCGGCTATTCCATACAATTTTATTTCAAATCATTTTAAAACCAAAGTGATTGGAGTTGGTCATGCAGGCAATCAATGCTTATCAATTTATGCTCAACTGTTGGCAAACGAAAACCGTTTGAATAATGCTCCTATTGTAATTATTGTGTCTCCGGGATGGTTCGAATCCAGAGCATCCAAAGGAACTTCTTCGGAGGTTTTTCTGGAATATGCTTCTGAAAAGTGCTTGAATAAGATTCTGAAGAACAAAAACAATTCAGTTTTTGATGCTTATTTGTTTAAAAGAATATCACAATTATACGACGAATTCAGTTCGCCTGGCCTGGAGCTGAAACTGATGAATTTTTATCATCTGTCGTTGAAAAGTTTTATCCATAAGGCAATGTTTTCTCCTTTGATTGGTTTTGATAAATCGTTGTTAAGCCTGAAAGAGAAAATTATTGAAGCAAAAAATGACACATCAATTTTTTACAGGCATTTCATTATTTCTGAAGACATAAGAATTAACTGGGACAGTCTTTATCTGGAGAGTAGGGCAGAAGTTATTAAAAATTCATCCAATAATAATTTGGGCATAGCTAATGATTATTACACAAATAATATTCATAACAATAAAGGTGGACATATTGAAGCCGTGGCTGAGAAGTATAATCGCGAACTTCAGGATTTTAGAATGCTTATGAAGTTGTTGAAAGATAAAAAAGTAAATGCCCGACTGATTATCTCGCCTTTGAATGTGCTCTATTACAAAAACCTTATGGATATTTTGCCTGCAATGGAAATAGTGGAAGATGAAATCAGCAAAAGCGGATTTCCTTGTTTCAATATGTTTGAAACGGATAAGGCACACTATGACAAAGCCATTCTTAACGATGTTATGCATATTTCGGATTATGGTTGGTACAAAATAGATCATTTTATCATCAACACTTATCGCCTACAAAAATGAGAAAAAAACCTTTTGGCCGCTTCATCATAAATATAGCCATGTACATAAGCATTGCTGTTTCTTTATATTGCTTGTATTCACCAATGAACCATCACCTGAATAATGCAACTCAATCGGCCATTCATTTTGTTTATCAGCAGTTTTAATTATGCTTCCATTTAGTTCGTTTGAGTTTTTTATCATCATGGCAATCTTCCTTGCTATCATTGCTATTTGCAGGTATTTTATTGCTGATAAAAACTATAAATACATTTTGATGGGTTTGAATGCATTATTCCTTTTGGTGGTTTATCCCAAACCTCTTCACTTTTTGATGTTGATAGGTTTCTCTTATGGAATAACTTATCTGGTGAGCGATGTGTTTAAACTCAGGAAGAAAATATGGGGCATACTTCTTTTGCTGCTGCCCATGCTTATGGTGAAATTTGATATCCGCTTCGATTTTTATCCTTTCAAAATCAATGATGTCATTTCTTTTGCAGGCTTGTCATACGCCAGTTTCCGCATCATGGGGTATTATATGGACAAAGCCCCCGGCCAAAAGATGGCTGATACTGTAAGTTATTTCAATTTTCTGGCGTTTACGCCCACTTTACTTATTGGTCCTATCGAAAGGTATAACCGGTTTACCGCATCACAGGATACCGGTTTTAGCAACATCAATACCGAAAATTTTATCATTAGCTGGAATGCCTTGGTGAAGGGCATTGCTTTTAAGTATGTGATTGCTGAGGTTATAGACCGCTACTGGCTTAACATATTTCCTCAGGAAAGCAAACAATGGCTCCATATGGCCAACAATATGTACGCTTATTATTTTTATCTCTTTTTTGATTTTGCTGGTTATTCTTTTATGGCTTTGGGGATAGGTAAAATGATGGGCATCAATGTGCCTCTCAATTTTCGCAATCCTTTCTTTTCGGTAAATCCACAGGATTTCTGGCGAAGATTTCATATAAGCCTCGGCGAATGGCTGAAAGATTATTTTTTCACTCCGCTTTACATGTTTCTTACCCGAAAAAAGAGTCTCAAAAAATATCCCCTCACACGTCAAAACCTGGCCATGCTGATGACCTTTATGTTGATGGGATGCTGGAACGGATTCAAATTTCAGTACATACTCAGCGGCTTTATGTTTGGGGTATTTTCTGCAGTTCATAACACTTACATTCACTATTGTAAAAAGCGTGGAAAAGATGTTTTTTTCGGAAATTTGCATCCCATGGCTGTAAGGATAATCAGCATCTTTATCATGTTTAATGTGGTTGCTTTGGCTTTATATATATTTAGCGGACGCAGCCCTCTTTAATTTATTATCATGAGATTTTGTTTCGAACATAAAGATTTTATTGAACAACACATAGCCCCCAATCAAAGGGCAATTATTGATAGCGAAAAAGAAATTTTGTGGCTTCAGTTTGAATTGGAAGTGAACAGAATGTGCGGATTTTTTAAACAACAGCATTGGGATAAACTTGAAAAACCTGTAATCATTTATGGGCATAAACAGGCGGGTATGATTGTGGCCATGTATGCCATGATGAAGTTGCAGATAGCCTACATTCCTCTGGATATTATTTATCCCAAAAATCGTGTTGCTACCATTCAGGCATTATCGGGTGCTGAGGTGGTATTGAACTTTACTGATGAGGCTTTGGATCTCAGTAATACCAATGAGGTAATGATTTCTGGTACTGATTTTCGTATTCATAAACTGGCGGAGGTTACATCAACCGAAAGCATTAGCAGCGACCCTTTGGTATATATTATTTTCACTTCAGGCAGCACAGGCGAGCCCAAAGGAGTTCAAATTACTACCGGTGCCATTCAAACTTTCACACAATGGATGTGCAAGGATTTTGGATTCACAGCCAATGATGTGTTTGTAAATATTGCCATTTTTAGTTTCGATTTATCTGTTTATGAAGTGATGACGTTCGGGGCTTTAGGTGCAGCCATCTTATTAAACGACAAACTCACAAGCAACAATCCCGAAAGTTTGATGTCGCGTATATCAAAATATGGTGGTAGTGTTTGGGTTTCTACTCCTTCTTTTGCACTAACTTATAGTCGTATTGGTGCCGATTCGCGCTTACATTGCCCCCGCTATTTTCTCTTTTGTGGCGAAACCCTGCCGCATCAG
>CAYYQJ010000224.1:0-5576 GCA_964473775.1 uncultured Bacteroidales bacterium
TTTACAATTACTTTAGCCATAGCCGCCCTGTTCAGATTGTCATTTGGAGCAAAACTTGTAGTTGATTTTCCCTTAAAGAAACCAAGGTCAACTCCCGCATAAATATAGTATTTGAACCAATCATTATTTCCAATATCTGCCAATTGTGTTGGATTTATGAAGTAAATTTGATTAGACCCACAAAAATGATTGCTTCAATTAATATCAAAACTCAAATCATAAGATTGATTACTTAACCCTGCTAATTGTCCTGAAGTTAAGGTAACATTAAATGTTCCCTTATGATTAATAGCATCATAGGGTTCGTTTATAATTGTTGGGGTAATAGTAGTATTTCCAATTTTAAATTGCGAAACAGTAAAATTCGAATTAATACCGCTCAATGTAAACCAAACTTTAAATTGTTTTGGAGTAGCGGTAGAACCAGCATAGATTTCAACTTTATTGTTTATTGGATAAGATTTTGGCATGATTACTACACAACGTTTTTCAGGTTGCAAATTCCAACAATATTCGAAATCTGATAATGAATAAGTTTTATTGTTTCCAGCCGATTTCCCAGGATCATTTACATAAATTAAATTATTTGTCTCATCAATCTGCCTTAATACCATCCAATGTGTAATGTTAGGAGAGGCTGAGCTCATATTTGTATAAACCTGAATGATAACTGGAATACCTTCTGACAAATAGGTTTTCAAATTGCTGATCGAAAGAACACCTGAAGAGTTTGGATATGATGCACTACCAAACCAGTAGGCAGTATAACCATATTGATTTGCAAGCCATACAAGTTTATTGGCATCAGCTGTACCTGTTCCACATGTATTATTAGCATACCCATATTCATTTTCAATTTCAGTATTATACGTGGTAATGTTTGATAAAGATGGTGTTCGATTTTCATAAAAAGCAAAAACCATTTCACTTGCGGTATGTCCACAAAAAGCATTAGTAAAACCATTTGATCCGCAACCATATTTATATTGACTAATCCAAGGTACATTAATATTGATGGTCGTTTGACTTTTTGCAAATGAACAAAAAATTAAAATGATACTGATTGTGTGAAAAATCTTTTTCATAATTTTTGAATTTAAGGATGATATTATAGATAATAACAAATTTTATAATTAAAAGTGGTAGAATTATTTACTGATTTTTTTTTTAAAATTAATGAACTTAATTTTTATAAACTCAGAAAACTAAACGCAAGTTTTTACAACAAATTTATTCAAATTATAAACAAAGATAAATATTTTTACCAATCCATAATATTACAGTATTATTTTTTTTGATTTAAAGTTTATTTTTAAATCTTGAAATAATAATTGATGCCAAAACTTCCTTAACCGTTTTTTGCCCCATATAATTATAAATATTTTCAGTCATGGGCAAAGGCGTTTGTGGTTTGCTGGAGAATTTTCCGGTATAAGTCAGATGTTCAGGATAAAAAACAACGATATTTGTATCACAAATTTGCACTTCTTCAAGTGTAAAAGGGTTGATAGCAGTATGAGTATTTGCAGAATTGAATTGAATTCCAGAATTATCATCAGAATTATCTTTCGAACTCTCATAACCAAAATCTTCCGAACCTTCGGCAAGAATAATTTCCGGTTTATCAGAAGCAGTTTCGAAGCGGTTAAAATTCAAAATGGGTTCGTTATAGAATTTTCCGAAACGGCTGTACATCCTTTTGCCTTTGGTATTTTCTAAAACCTCATTGATTAAAAAAAGGTCGTAGTTATTATCATCGAGTTTCAGACAATCCTTTTTGAAATGATATTTTATGGTTTCAAGAATGGCTTTGGTATGGAGTTCAAGCAATGCACTTTCTTTTTCTTCATCGGTTTGTTCACTGAGGGCAATAGCTTTTTTTTCATCCTGAATGTAAAATTTTTTTCTTACAATAACTTTTCCTTCCGGAACACTGGTGTAAGTATTATCAGGCTGCTCAAAGGTGAGTAGTTTGCGGCTATCCTTCATCTCTGTTATAAAATGCCCTTTTGAATCTTTTTTGTGAATATACAGGGATTCTATCCAGACTTCTGTGGCACCGGTGGCTTTTAGCCAGGTCTTTTGTAAAAATTCACGGAACTGTTTCAAGTGAGGTGAATATACAAAAGCCAGACAATGGATGTGGATATGCAGGCCATTGGTTTTATTTGATGAAGTTTCAACTCCATATTCACCAGCATAAACAAACTTTTGCCATTTTTTTTTCTTCCGGATGAAATTGAAATGAGTAATAAGCTCATCAGCATAGAAGCGTTTCCCTTTATACAATCCATCTTTATGAGGCAAAGTAAGTGTTATATGAATTGGAGTAAAGAGATTATAAAGCCTGGTTTCTTTTAGAAAGTTATAATAAACCGAACGGATCAGTTTGGACTTTTTCCAGTTCCATACCGGGCATAAGCGGTGCTTAGAAAACAAATGAGCATGAGTAAAAACTTCACTTTCATTACCAGAACGGAATTCTGAGCCTACGGACTGGCCAAAGTCGCCCAGGGAATAGTAGCATTTGACGAGTTCGCTGAATTCATCATTAATAGCAGAAAGAGCTTTATTTCTGATGGCTTCTTTTTTGAAAACCTTAAATAGCTTTGGCAGTTTTACATTAAAATTGACCTCCAAGAATTCTTTGATCTGGCGACGAAGTTCGAAAGTTTCTTTACGCTTCCAGGATAGTTTTGCAGAATAAGCACGATTACTTTCTAATCGAAGTCGGTTTGATGTTAATATTGATGCATCCATTTCGGTAAATTTTAAGGTTACGTTATTCCAGTTGTTTCTGTATTTATCAAGTAAGGGTTAGCCGACTGTTTTTCAATTTTCTGTAAAAATTAAAAAACAGGCATTTCGATGACTTTAGGGTTTTTTAAGTAATTGGTAATTGCGCCTGAAAACTTGCGGATTTTATCCACTTTATTTTTCATTGCTTCATGTCCGCGACTGTTTTTCCCGGGGGTTAATGTCAACAAGGTTGTGTTTGACAATTCAAGAAGCTGCAGCATTAAATCTTCAAAGGAGGGTTTGTAGATATTGTAACAAAACAATTCTACCTTTTCAATCAGTTTGGAGTATTCGTATTTTAAATTCTCCTGACGGGTGGTGGTTGTTTTCCAAAATGAATAGGCCCATCGGCGCTCTTTGGCAATGCTCAACAAAGAAGCGACTGTTTGCTCTCTGATAATCTTCTGTAACTGCTGAGTTACTTCCGATAGATTATCGCAAACAAAAAAACCGGAGTTCTTTTTCCGGTCTGAAATAATATTATTCCATAATACATGGAATTCACTATAAAATAGTGTTGATGAGGATTGGATGGTAAATTGTATCATGACAATGAATTATTGAGATCAACTTCAGTATTTGTATTTAAAATCATTTGTCGGCAGCCATTGTAAATAATAAACAATTCACCACTTTGTTCCGGTAGTATCTTATCTGATTTTTTCAGTAAAACAATTTTGTTCATCAATCTTAAAATGCGTTGAGAGTTGATTATAAAAAGCTTATTATGTTTTATTAATTGAATTTTCATAAAATAGAATACTGTAAAGTAGAATAGCGTTAAAGTCGAATAGTGATATTGAATTTTATTGGCCGTCGAGTTTTTTTTTCTTTGAGAGCCAATCTATTAAAGCCGTTTTTTTTAGGTAGCCTCAAAACCTTTTTTGAGTATAGAAATAAGAGGGGGAACGCTTTTCGGCAATTTCACCCCTCTTTTTAAAACCGCTTGTAATTAGTCGGTCTCAAAGCTGACGGTTGTACTCCTACAGAGCCGTCAGAATATTAACTCCAGGGAGCATCATCCTTGTTGGATTTTGCCTCACCGGGAAAATCCATACTGTTGAATTCATCAGTATTGGATTCATCAGATGTCCCTGATTGATCTTCTTTATTAGCTTCCTTTTTATCTAAAAAGTCAATTTCTTTGACAGATATCTTCATATCCGGAGCAGGCTGATTTTGTTTGTTCAAATATGCACCTGCGGTTAAAGAGCCAATAACATTTAATGTTGTGCCCTTTTTTAAAAAGTCTTCCAATTTTGCATTGGTCCAAAAGGAACAACGGTACCAGGATGTTGATTCCACTTTTTCATTTTTTTTGTTCATGTGTGATCTATTCTCAGCAACAGAGAATTCAATTACCCGATTTCCTTCGACAGTTTTTACGACTGCATCAAAGCCCAGGTTTACTTTTCTTAAAATAATTGTGTTCATAGAATTTTGTTTTTTTTTAGTTTGTAAGAAATAATTATTTGTTATTCAAATATTGTTTAAGATGGAATTCGGTGATATGACCATCAATAGTCGAACCTATCAATTTTCTTTCAACCATTTTTTTGACAGTTCCATGGGCCAGCTCGAGTTGAGTAGCGACCTCGTTTATGGTATAGCATTTTCGCAAATCAGATAATTTATTCTCTTCACGGATTACATTTCTTATTAAATCGGCAAGTTGATCAACTTCAACAACAGCAATTTGTTTACTCATTAGGGTAATGATTTAAAAGTTTAGGCTCTATTTTCATTATTAATTAGCAGATCTTCCATGTCGAGTTTCAGGTAGGCAGAAATAAGCTGCAGGTTTCTGTAAGTGGTTAATCTTTCATCGTTACGTTTGAGCCAATTGTAGTAAGTCTTTTCAGAGTAAATATTACTTGCATCAATTATGGCCCTGCGCAGCAGAGCGTTTTTACGCATTTCAGTGATAATTTCAGGTTTTAGCATTTTATATTTTTTTTAAGTTGAAAATTAAATTAGACAAAAGTTGGATTTTGAAAAAAATACAGTAATTTTGTATTTGCAAAAGTAGTTATTTTAGAATTAATCTTCCAAATTAATTACATTTTAATTTCAAAAAACAGTTAATTTATATTAATTCTAAATAGTGAAAGTAAATATAGGCAACAGAATCAGGGCATTATGCAAAGAGCAAAGAATACCCTTAAAAGAGCTTGCAAAAGCAGTTGATATTTCCGAAGCAGGTCTTCAGGGTATTTTAAAGAATAACAGTACTACAGTTGAGAAACTCGCACATATCGCATCATATTTACAAGTTCCTGTAGGATCATTTTTCGAGGAAGATGTGGTAGAGGAAACAACAAAAAAAGAAGTACATCATTTTAGTCATAACAAAATAGGCAATAACAGTACAATAACTGTAAATGCATTGACAGAATGCAAGCACAAGTTAGAGCTAATTAAAATGGAAAATGAGGGATTAAAAAAAGAAATTGAATCCCAAAAGAAAATTATTGAATTACAAGAAGCGCTTTATAAAAAGTAAGTTGTTTCACAATTTATTCACAATGGTAAAAATAATATCAACGGAAATATTTGATTAATTGATTGTTATAAGGATTTAAACAGAATCCCCCTTTCTCCGCACCAAGCATAAATGCTAAAAACAAAACCACTGTAAACAACTGATTTACGGTGGTTTTTTTATTATCCTAATTCGGATTTTATATTATTAAGATTACAACTTATGATGGCATAGTTGTAAAAATAATCAGTATTGACCGATAAAACCAGATTTTGCTTAATCTGTGATTTTATCT
>CAYYQJ010000225.1:0-5556 GCA_964473775.1 uncultured Bacteroidales bacterium
CCTTCAGCGAATCGTCATTCACCGATTCTACCCCAATCATGAGGTTGTAGAAATTGGCATCGGCCAGCAAGGCCAATAATTCGTCGTCCTGAGCCACGGTAATATCCAACTGAGTGAAAAATCCCATGGGTATTTTAAACGAATTGTTCAGCACAATAAGCTGTCGCAATAATTCTTTAACGTACTTTTTATCTCCTGCAAAGTTGTCATCGGCAATAAAAACCATCATCACATTCAGTTGATTCAGATGACGGATTTCTTCCAACACCTGCTCAATGGTTTTGCTTCGGGGTTTACGTCCGTAGGTGTAAATTACATCGCAAAAACTACAATCAAAAGGGCAGCCACGTGTGGTTTGCACCGAAACGGAATTGTAATGAATGATATCCTCACCCAGCAATTCCCATCGGGGTGGAGGTGTTTTGGTCATATCAGGCTTGGTAATGCTTTTATAAACCTTTTGATAGCTTCCTGTTTTAAAATCCTCAAGAAACAAAGGCCAGGTTTCTTCTGCCTCGCCATGAATCACTACATCAATATCTTCTTTGTTTTTATAAATCAAAGTTTCCACTCCGATTCCACCGGCTACAACGGTTGCCGTAGGGCAATATTTCTTACAAGCAGCAGCTATCTGAAGGCTTCGTTTCAGTTGATTGGAAGTTACAGAAATGCCAATAATGTCGAATTGTTTTCCGGGCAAAAAATCTTCTGAAGGGCCCCGCATATACTCATCATGAAGCACCACTTCGTGTTCAGCAGGGGTAAGTGCAGCCACAGTGGCAATGGCATGAGGTGCGGTAAAAGCTTTCTTATAAAGATAGGGTATCTGCCGGATTATCAGATTGTCGATTTCATCAGGTGTGCCTGGACTTATAAGAAGTATTTTCATTCAGTAAAGAGTAAGTGGATTAAGTTTGGTTTTGTTTTTTAGGTTTTAATAGCTTCAATAAAGCTGAAGGGGGTAGCATTTTCTATCACTTTGTGTAATTTAAATCCTGAGTCGTTCAGCAGTTTATCAAATTCTTTTAGGGTTCTTTCTTTCCCTCCAATGGTGCCAATCATCATTTGCAAATCTACGAATTTTCCGAAAGAAGGACGGTTATCTGATTTAATAATGGTTTCTATCAATAAGATTTTACTGTCATTGGGCATAGCTTTATGGATGTTCTGCAGTATGGTTTTTGATGTGTCGTCGTCCCAATCGTGCAATATGTTCTTTAGAATATACAGATTGCCTTTAGGCGGAATCTCTTCGAAAAAGCTTCCTGAAACGATAGTGCATCTTTGTTCCACTCCATTGTTTTTCATCATTTCAAGTGCATCGGAAACCACATGTGGCTGATCGAAAAGAATGGCTTTTGTTTGGGTGTACTTTCTTAATATTTGTGATAACAAATGCCCCTGACCACCACCAATATCTATAATCAATGGGTATTTCCCGAAATTATAAGCATTCACAAATATACTGCCTGATAATTCAGCCGTTTCGGTCATGGCTTTATTAAATATTTCATTCTTATCAGGATGTTGTGCCAGAAAATCAAAAGGCGACATGTGAAACTTATGTGTGATGGCATCCTCACCCGTTTTTACACAGTTCTCCAGATCGCCCACCAAATCCCAGTTATTTTCGCCCAAATGATGCATGATGAAATACTTCACCGAATCGGTTTTAGTCATAAAAGCTTTTGACAGACGTGTGTTTTTAAAACAACGATTGGGCAATTCTTTAAAGATTCCTTCACTTGCCAATGCTCTTAGCACACGATAAAGCGCACTTTCATTGGTTTGAGTTAATTGTGCCAGTTTTTCAATACTCATTGGCCCTTGTTCCAGATGATCAGGAATGTTCAGTTTAACTACCACTTCAATGGATTTCGATTTCCAGAACGAAGTTGCTTCTTCTAAAGCAATAAAATTGGCCGGAAGCATTTTCTTTGATATCCTTACCAGAAAATTACGTAAGCCAACCGTAGCTTTTATGATAAAGAGCGGTGGAAGCTTTTTTTCTTTTTGTTTATCCGACATGATTGGAAAAGAGTATTAAACAGCAACCTAATTCCGGTCTTTGCCTTTGAATTTGTAAATTAACCTGAAGGATTTGTCGTAAGAAATGTAGCTCCAAAACCAGTTGATGAAAATCTGTAAACGATTCTTAACGCCAACAATTGACATCAAATGAACAAAACACCAAACCATCCAGGCAAAAACACCGTGGAAACTGATGAAAGGAAGTTCAACCACAGCTTTGTTGCGTCCGATAGTAGCCATAGAACCTTCGTCTTTATATTCAAATTCGGTGAAAGGTTTTCCTTTGGTAAGACCCTTGAAGTTTTTAGCCAAATGACGTGCCTGTTGCAAAGCAACCTGAGCCACCAAAGCATGTCCTCTAGGATATTTTTCTGATTCCATTAAAGCCATATCGCCTATGGCAAAAATATTATCGAATCCCTTAATTTTATTATATCTATCAACGATAAAACGACCTGCCGGACCATAAATATCCGAAGGCAATCCCACAACCGGGTAGGCTCGAACACCTGCAGCCCATATCAAAGTAGCTACTCTTATTGAACAACCATTGGTAAAGTAAAGTTTGGTGCCATCATAATCTTTTACAGTAGTGGCAAGTAATAGTTCAATCCCCAGACTTCTGAGGTATTTTGTTGCGGCATCTATTGATTTTTGGGAGAAACTCTTCAAAATACTATCCGAAGATTCAACCAGATATACCTTTGCATAATCAAAATTTAATTCAGGATAATCATTAGGTAAGATGTGTTTTTTCAACTCAGCCAGAGAGCCTGCAAGTTCAACACCTGTTGCTCCGCCACCAATGATGGCTATACTCATTATCCCTTTTTGGTCTTCAATATTTTCTATGGTTAATGCATTCTCAAAGTTCTCAAGAATGGCATTCCTGACCAATACCGCTTCAGTAACAGACTTCATCGGATAAGCATATTTCTTTACATTTTCCAATCCAAAGAAATTGGTATCCAAACCCATTCCCAACACCAGATAATCGTAACGCAACAATCCGTTTGTGGTTAGAATAATTTTTTCTGTAGGTTTTATTTCAGTCAGCTCAGTGATTCTAACGTGAATGTTTTTGTGATGCTGCTGAAAAACCTGACGCAAAGGGAAAGAGATAGAGCTGGCTTCCAAACCGGATGTAGCCACCTGATAGAACAAGGGTTGAAACTGATGATAGTTGTTTTTATCAATCAGAACTATTTGGTATTTTTCGGAATTAAGTTTTCGGGCAAGTTTTAGGCCGGCAAATCCGGCTCCTATGATTACGATTCGGGGGAGATTTGAGGTAGGAACATTAAGCTTCATATTATTTCTTCAAATGTGAAATTATTTACAAAGATACTAACTCTTTTTATGCTGACGGTTATGAGAGTTAACAATAAAGGAGTATTTTTGCAGCCAATAATGAAAATCAACAAGTTTCTCATATACTTAATCCTATTGCTGGCCATGGTGTTCTGGAGTTTTTCCTACATCTGGACGCATAATGTTTTTAAGTATCTTAATCCAATTTCCACCGTTTTTATCCGACTGGTTATTGCTTCGGTTTTTCTGATTGGCCTGTCGTTAATTTTAGGAAAGCTTCAGAAAATAGAGAAAAAAGATATAGTCCGATTTCTTTTGCTTGCCTTTTTCGAACCTTTACTCTATTATCTGGGAGAAAGTTATGGACTGAAATATGTAGCTCCAACGGTGGCGGCAATTGTTATTTCCACCATTCCGCTTTTTGTTCCTTTTTCTATGTATTTTTTGGCCAACGAACCCATTAAATCGGGCACTTTCTTCGGAATTTTTATTGCCTTTATCGGTGTATTGATGGTGGTTTTGAACAAAGACCTTAGCTTTGCTGCATCGCCTGTTGGTGTGGGTTTCCTGATGATTGCGGTAGCAAGTGTGATGGGATATAGCTACTTGCTTCAAGGCCTGACCGCAAAATACAATGCATTTACTATCATCTCAGCACAAAACTTTATTGGTATATTTTATTTTCTGCCATTGCTGTTGATTTTTGATTACGATATTTTATTTACGGTGCAAATAAACATGGAATTGGTAACAAACATTACATTTCTGGCTATTTTTGCATCAGCCCTGGCTTTCTTTCTTTTTACCATTGGCACAAAACATATTGGTGTAACCAAAGCCTCTATTTTTACTTATCTTGTGCCTATATTTACTGCATTAATTTCTTATAGTTATGGTCATGAAGAATTCACTACTTTGAAGATTTCAGGTATTGTTGTTGTGATATTTGGATTGTCGTTATCGCAGTTGAAATTAAAAAAGTATATCACTGGAAAAGGAATTCAGAGTAGCAATTAAATAAAATCAGCTATCTTTACCCTGTTTTTTTAAACTTAATATTTATGATTTGTAATCATTGTAATACTGAAAACGATGCTGCGGCATCTTATTGTTTCCATTGTGGATACAATCTCCATTCGATGGAAGTGGGGGCAAATGACAAGAATAAATTCTCTGATATTGTCATTCTTTTAATTTCGGCCTTTATGCTGTTTAACAAATTGCTTTGGGGTATTTGCTCTTATCTGCATATTGGAGGGTGGAAAACATTGAGTTATTTGAGTAGCTTTTTCAGCATATTCTGGGCAGTCATACCTTTATTATTGGCGTTTGTGGTAAAGAATAAAACCATGAGAATAGTGTTGATAGTTATAGGAGGTGTTTATGTTTTGCTGAGTCTTATAGAAATAATTAAAAGTTTTAGCAGGGCATTTGGTCATTTTAATTTTTAGATAAAAAAGAAAATGAAAAGTTGAAAGGCAATTCAGCAATAAAACAATTCAGCCATTAACTACCCCACACTTCCTTCGAGACTAATGGAAAGCAGTTTTTGAGCTTCCACAGCAAATTCCATAGGAAGTTTGTTCAGAACTTCTTTGGCATAACCATTCACAATTAAGTTGATGGCGCTTTCCTGATCTATGCCTCTTTGTTTGCAATAAAACAATTGGTCGTCTGAAATTTTGGAGGTGGTTGCTTCATGTTCCACTATAGATGATTTATTCTCAACCTTGATGTGCGGAAAAGTATGCGCTCCGCAATTGCTTCCCATAAGCAAAGAATCGCATTGCGAATAATTTCTTGAATTGGAAGCCCCTTTGGCCACTCTGACCAATCCACGATAACTGTTGTCGCTTTTTCCTGCCGAAATGCCCTTAGAAATAATAGTACTCTTTGTGTTTTTTCCAAGATGCATCATCTTGGAACCTGTGTCGGCCTGTTGATAATTATTGGTAACGGCCACCGAATAAAATTCACCAACCGAATTATCGCCTTTTAAAATGCAACTGGGATATTTCCATGTAATTGCCGAACCAGTTTCAACTTGTGTCCACGATATTTTCGAGTTATTTCCTTTGCAAATGCCCCGTTTGGTCACGAAATTAAATATTCCGCCCAATCCGTTTTTATCTCCCGGATACCAGTTTTGTACGGTAGAGTATTTTACTAGATCGGAAGAGCACACGTCTGAACTCCAGTCACCTGAAGCTATCT
>CAYYQJ010000226.1:0-5549 GCA_964473775.1 uncultured Bacteroidales bacterium
GTGAGGCTGAGAGCAGTCATAACCATACCGGGGGTACAAAAACCACATTGAATAGCTCCTTTTTCTACAAATTTCTTTTGCAGTTTATGGAGTGTTCCGTCTGTTGCCAAAGCTTCGATGGTGGTTATATCGGCGTTATCGCATTGGAGGGCCGGTGTGATGCAGCTTAGTTTCGCTTCATTATTTACCAAAACAGTACATGCTCCGCAACTTCCCTGTCCGCATCCAACTTTGGTGCCGGTTAACCCCACTTTTTCGCGAATTACGGTGGACAACATTTCGTGGTCTTTTACTAAAAGACTGTATTGGCGGCCGTTTACTTTGATGTTAATTTGCTTCATTCAGAATGGATGATGGGTTATTATATTTTAATAAAAGGCACTTTCACCTGTAATGTCAAGCCCTGTTATTAATAAATGCACGTCGTGAGTTCCTTCGTAAGTGATAACGGATTCGAGGTTCATCATGTGGCGCATCATAGGAAAATCGCCTGTGATGCCCATAGCACCCAATATCTGTCGCGATTCGCGGGCAGTATCCAATGCCATTTTTACGTTGTTGCGCTTTGCCATAGATATCTGAGCAGGAGTGGCTTTGTTGTCGTTGCGAAGAACGCCCAATCGCCATGCTAATAACTGTGCTTTTGTGATTTCGGTGAGTATTTCGGCCAGTTTCTTTTGAGTTAATTGAAAAGAAGCGATGGGTCTTTTGAATTGGATGCGCTCTTTTGAATAATTCAGGGCTACATCATAACAATCCATAGCTGCACCAATTACACCCCATGCGATTCCATAACGGGCAGAATTTAAGCACATCATCGGACCTTTTAATCCCTGAATGTCTGGGAACATGTTTTCTTTAGGAATCATTACATCGTCGAAAACCATTTCGCCTGTGTAGGAGGCACGAAGAGACCATTTTTTTGTTGTTTCAGGGGTGGTGAAGCCTTTCATGCCGCGTTCAACTATCATACCGCGAACAATGCCTGCATCATCTTTTGCCCAAACCACACCTATGTCGGCAATGGGTGAATTGGTAATCCACATTTTGGCTCCATTCAGCAGATAATGATCGCCTTTATCGGTAATGCGGGTAATCATACTTCCTGGATCTGAACCATGATTGGGTTCAGTGAGGCCAAAACAACCCACGAGTTCGCCAGTAGCAAGTTTTGGAAGATATTTTACACGTTGTTCTTCTGTTCCAAAGCTATAGATAGGATACATCACAAGAGAAGATTGAACGGAAGCCATAGAGCGAAGGCCCGAATCGCCTCTTTCGAGTTCCTGCATGATTAAACCATAAGCAATGTGGTCCATGCCTGCACCACCGTATTTTTGAGGTATATATGGACCGAAAGCGCCAATTTCGCCAAGTTCTTCAATTAAATGTTTAGGAAAGGTATGCGTTTGACAGGCATCGTCAATTATTGGTATAACAGAACGGTTTACCCAGTCTCTGATTGCACCGCGAACGAGTTTATGTTCATCAGTAAAAAGATCATCTATTAAGTAATAATCAGGTGCCTTGAAGATATTTGTAGCCATGATTTTATTTTGAGTTTATTTATGTAATGCAAAGATAGAACTAAACTGACTAATAATCATCGTTATTGATAAACCTCAACGGCAATGTATATTGGAAGAAGAGTTTTGAGGTAAAAGCTGAATAATTAAAAAAAAATCGTATCTTTACATTAAATTTGTCCATAACCGAAAATCAAGTATCAAAATGAAGCTCTTCATCAAATATATGGTTTCTCTGCGCTGCAAAATGGCCGTAAAATCGGAGTTGAATCAGCTCGGGCTTCATCATATTGTGGTTGATTTGGGTGAAATTGAAATAAAAGAAGATATCACTCCCGAACAACATGATGAGTTAAAATATAAGCTGCTGCAATCAGGATTTGAATTGATGGATAATAAAAAGGCCATCATAATTGAGAGAATAAAAGCCATTATTATTGAAATGGTTCATTATAAAGAAGAAGTCCCAAAGGTGAATTTTTCTGAACTAATCAGTGCAAAACTCAATCACGATTACACCTATCTTGCTAATCTTTTTTCGGAAGTAACAGGCACCACTATCGAACATTATGTTATTGCTAATAAAATAGAAAGGGTTAAAGAATTGCTGTTATATGACGAATTAACCCTCACTGAAATTGCCTACAAATTAAATTACAGCAGTGTTGCTCACCTATCGAATCAGTTTAAAAAAGTAACGGGATTAACGCCAACTTTCTATAGAAATCTGAAAAGTAAAAAGCGTAATACATTGGAAAACCTATAAATGCTGTAATTTGTTTTCTTAATTGTGTAAGGTCGGAGGCTGAAAATAGGGGGACCTTTGCATTGTGAAAAATTCTTCGCAAGCTTGCCGCAGTTTGCGGGATTTAAAAACAATACAATGAAAACTGGAATCATGCCACTGGAGTTTGGGAGTGAGCGATGGGAATTTTCTTATAAGACAAGTTTTTAATTTGGGCTGTTTACTCCTGTTAGGATGAAACTCCCATTTATCAAAACAACGCTTTCGTAATCCACTCTTATCTTATCAAAGATAAAAGATGCGGTATTCATTATAGTGATAAATAGAGTGTTTACCATACTAGTAACTGACTTTGTAGCGACAAGCTTTGTAGTTATCACGCCGGGTTCAGTTATCATCACGTCGGGTTCAGTCGTTGTTACGCCGGGTTCAAGAGTCATCTCGCCAGGTTCGGGAGTTATCACGCTGGGTTCAATCACCATCACGTTGGGTTCAGGAGTCATCTTGCTAGGTTCAGTCTTTATCACGATGGGTTCAGTCGTTATCATGCTGGGTTCAGTCGTCATCTCTTCAAAATCTATTGTAATTATGAAACATCCTGAAATTTAAATTTATAAAGGAGAAGAAAGATTGATAACGGTATCTCTTGTATCTTTTAGAGCTATGAAGCAAAGCAAAGCTATAGAAATAATGATGTAAATCTTAGGTCTTATTGTGTAAGGCATAAAATTCAGAAAAACAACACATTTACACTCTACGAATGCGTTAAATTAATAGTAAACAAAATGAAAACACTCAAGTTATTCCTTTTCGGATTGGTCTTCGCGATTGCAGGCAATCTGTAGGCACAGGTTACTGTAAATGTAAAAGTGGGCACACAACCTCCATGTGGTCCGGCCGGTTATGAAACCGTAAATTATTATTATCTTCCTGATGTGGTAGCCTTTTAAGATGTCTTATCTGCCATGTTTATTTATAACTGTAACTCCAAACTGCAAACGTCAAACTCCAAACTCAAAAATGTGTGAATTATGTAACATTTTATCAGAATTGTGTAACAACCCGACCGCAGTAATGTGTTACTTTTGTATAATAATAAAAGTACTAACAAACACTAATACTAAATAAAATGGATTTAATTTCAACGAGATGGAACCTGATAGAATTGAAAGATAAATTAAAAGTTGAATATCATCAATTTACCAAAGCTGATTTACTGCATGAAAAGGGAGAGAAGAATTTATGCTCCGTATGGTGGAATATAAACTCCATAAAACCACTCCTGAAATGAAGTTAATCATCGATCATCTTTAAGACGATTCTTAACACAAATAATAATAACAACACTAATAACTAAGGAAATGAAAAAATTATTGATTGCGCTTGATTATGATAAAAGCGCACAGAAAGTAGCCGACATCGGCTTCGAATTAGCCAATGCTATGCAGGCAGAAGTTGCCTTGCTGCACGTGATAACCGACCCCGTGTATTATTCATCTCACGAATATTCTCCCATATTGGGTTTTGGAGGTCAACTGGATACTTCCCCTATCGAATTGAATAGCGAAGAAAGCCTGAACATAGCTGCAAAAAATTTTCTTGACCTTGCCAAATTGCATCTGGGCGATAAGAAAATTGTTACCATTATTAAAGACGGTGATTATGCCGATTGTATTTTAGAGGCTGCCAAAGAATTTCGTGCCGATATCATAGTAATAGGTTCTCACAGTCACAAATGGTTACAAAATATTGTAATTGGAAGTGTTTCCGAAAAGGTATTACATCATGCAAAGGTTCCGGTTTTGGTGATTCCAATTAAACCTGAGAAATAGGTTTAGCTCTTGGGATAGTTTTTTTTTACATCAGAGGATACAGAGGTTGAACTGCGTTATACAAAGTATATAGGCTTATACTTGTTATATAGCCATTTAGTACTGCGAAATCCGAAAAACAAAAGGTGAAGTGCAACTTTTTTTTTCAGATTTTAAACGATTTTTAAAACTTAATAGTTATCCTGCAATATAAATTATTTTACGATATTGAAAAAATGAAAGAATACAAACTTTTAACACCTACAAAAATAGGCGATATTACGCTTAAAAACCATATTGCAATGGCTCCAATGACACGTTGCAGAGCTATTGGGAATGTGGCAAACGATTTAATGGCCGAATATTACAAACAACGTTCCGGTGCCGGATTGATCATCACCGAAGGCGTTTCTCCATCACCCAATGGCTTGGGATATGCCCGCATACCTGGAATATTTAGCGATGCTCAGGTGGAAGGATGGAAAAAAACCACTTCGGCAGTGCACAATGAAGGTAGCAAAATATTCATACAGTTTATGCACTCTGGCCGTATAAGTCATGCGCTTAATATGCCTGAAGGAACTCAGATTCTTGCTCCTTCAGCTGTAAAAGCTGCAGGACAAATGTGGACCGATGCTCAACAAATGCAAGATTTTCCTGAGCCAAAATCCATGACTATGGATGAAATTGTGCATACAAAAGAAGAATTTGTTGCATCAGCCATTAATGCTATGGCAGCAGGTTTCGACGGTGTGGAATTGCACGGTGCCAACGGATATCTGTTGGAGCAGTTTTTATCACCCATAAGCAACATTCGCACCGACAACTATGGTGGTAGCATAGAAAATCGTTGTCGTTTTGTGATTGAGGTAGCCACTCTGGTTGCCGATGCCATTGGCAAAGAAAAAACAGCCATCCGTTTGTCGCCTTATGGCGTTGCCAGCGATATGCCTCATTATCCAGAGATAGATGCCACTTACGAATATCTGGCTACACATCTCAATCAATTGGGTCTGGCTTACATTCATTTGGTTGACCATTCGGCAATGGGTGCGCCCGAAGTGCCATTGGCCATCAAAAAAATGATTCGCGAGAAATTTAAAAACACCATCATTCTGGCAGGTGGATTTGATAAAGAACATGCCGAAGAAGTGTTGGAAAACGGATTGGCCGACCTGGTTGCTTTTGGTCGCCCATTCATCAACAATCCTGATTTGGTGGAGCGTTTCCAGTATAACTGGCCTTTGTCGCAAGACCTGAAAATGGATTTGTTTTATGCTGCCGACGAAAAAGGATATACCGATTATCCTCTTTATAAGGTATGATAATAGTTTCATCAGAGCATGTACTAAGTTGATTATTATAAAAGCCTTCACCAAAAAAAAAGGAGCACATTAAGTGCTCCTTTTTTTAAACTAAAACAAAACAAATTACCGACTTCTAACAATTTTAATTGCCTTGGTCAAT
>CAYYQJ010000227.1:0-5549 GCA_964473775.1 uncultured Bacteroidales bacterium
AAGCAACTGTCCGGGAGACACAGAGGTAAGCACATTTTGTCCGAGTGCTTTTGATTTTACATCTTCGGTAAAACTTTTGGCAATTTTATAGCTGACATCGGCGTCGAGAAGTGCTTTGCGGACTTCTTTGAGTGATTCGGCCACATTAATTTCTGTGATATGGCCCTGACCTTTTAAAATCTTAAACGCGCGATCGAATTTTTCACTTAGGTTTTCAAACATTGTATTCTATTTTTTTTCGGACTGCAAAAGTACTAAAAATTAGAATCCGGAAATCAGAAGATAGAAGAAAGGAATTGGGGGGGGTGTGAGAATTGTTGAATGGATTATTGGTTAGAGGGTTATATTGCTATATTGCTATATTGTTGTATGGTTTCCTTGCTAAGTATAAGCCTTCTCCTCTTTACTTTTCACATATCCCTTTTACCTTATTCAGGATACTGAATTTTATTTTCATTACTTTTGCAGAAATTTAAATCTACGAATATGGAACTGATAAATGGGAAATTGATTTCCGATAAAATAAAGGAAGAAATAGCAATTATAGCAGGAAAAATGCTTGACAATCATGGACGCACACCTCATCTGGCTGCTGTTTTGGTTGGCGACGACCCTGCAAGTGAAACTTATGTGTCTTCGAAAGAACGTTCGTGTAAATCGGCAGGTTTTATTTCGTCGGTGTATAGATATCCGGCAAGTATAACGGAAACAGAATTGCTGAAAGCTATTGATTTTTTAAATAAAGATGAAGATGTGGATGGTTTTATAGTTCAGTTGCCTCTACCAAAACACATTTCGAGCCAGAAAATAATTGAAGCTATTGACCCTGCCAAAGATGTGGATGGTTTTCATCCTATTAATCTGGGCAAAATGATGTTGGGTTTGCCATGCTTTTTACCTGCCACACCTTATGGCATTATGCTGCTTTTAGAACGTTATAAAATAGAAACTGAAGGAAAGCATTGTGTAATTTTAGGTCGGAGCAATATTGTTGGTACCCCTATGAGCGTATTGTTGTCAAGAAATTCGAATCCAGGAAATTGTACGGTTACGCTTTGTCACAGTAAAACCAAAGATTTGAAAGAAATTTGCCTTCAGGCAGATATTCTGATAGCTGCTATTGGTCAAAAAGAATTTGTGACGGCCGATATGGTTAAAAAAGGCGCCGTAGTGATTGATGTGGGGATGCATAGAATTGACGACCTTACGAAGAAAAACGGATTCCGATTGACAGGCGATGTGAAATTTGATGAAGTAGCAGGCAAATGTTCGTTTATCACACCGGTACCAGGAGGAGTAGGGTTGATGACTATTGTTGCTTTGTTGCTAAATACTTTACAAGCTGCGCAAAATAAAATTACAGAGAATTGACCCAACAGGAGCTACTGTCACAGGGCAGAATGCTTCCATTGATGGAGGAATTCTATAGTCTTCAGGGGGAAGGCGCGCAAACGGGCAAACCTGCCTGGTTTATTCGTATAGGTGGCTGCGATGTGGGTTGCAGATGGTGCGACGTAAAAGAATCGTGGAATGCAGATTTGCATCCCTTGGTTTCTACCGACGAAATTGTGAATCATGCGGCATGCTGTCCTGCCAAGGCAGTGGTGGTTACAGGCGGTGAACCCCTTCAATATAACATGGATTATCTTTGTCAGCAGTTGCAATCCAAAGGCATAAAAACTTTTTTGGAAACTTCAGGAAGTGAAAAACTAAGCGGCAATTGGGATTGGATTTGCTTATCACCAAAACGAAATGCACCGCCATTGGCTGATATATCTGCTTTGGCAGATGAACTGAAAGTGATTATTTTTGATGCTGAAGATCTTGATTGGGCAGAGAAAAATGCGGCTTTGGTTAAACCCGATTGCAAATTATTGCTTCAGCCGGAGTGGAGTCAATACAATAAAATGATTCATCAGATTGTTGATTATATTCTTGAACACCCCAAGTGGACGATTTCTTTACAGGCGCATAAGTTTATGCATATTCCCTAGTGGAAGTTTGGAGTGTGGAGTTGGGAGTCTGGAGTTATGATAATACCAAATACTTCTTTTTCAAAATAAAAACTACATTTGTAAGTTTATATAGTAATAATATTCCTAACCTTATGGCAAAGTTTAAAACAGGTATGGCTTTTCTTGCAGTCTTTTTTTTGGTGCAAATGGCTTATTCACAAATTAATTATTCTACAAAAAGTAAGAAAGCAATAAAATATTTCGATGAGGCTATGGAATATTTTCAAACTAAAGAATATATAAAATGCGAATCGGATTTGCTGAAAGCTATCAAGGAAGATGACCAGTTTACTCAGGCGCATCTATTGCTGGCTCAGATTTATGATGAGCAGAAAAAGTATGAACTTGCTATAAAATCGTACAACAATGTTATAGAAATTGACCCTGATTTCTTTCCCAACATTTATTACAGCATAGCGGCTGATGAGTTTATGACCAGTAAATATACTGAAGCAAAACAACACATACTGCAATATTTTACTTACGATAAGTTGCCGGCCCAAACAAAAAAACGAGGAGAATTTCTTTTGAAATGTTCCATTTTTGCTATAGCAGCTGTTAAAAATCCTGTGCCTTTTACACCTATAAGTTTAGGGGATAGTGTAAACTCACAATATAGCGAATATTCGCCCAGTCTTACAGTTGATGAACAAACTCTCGTAGTTACACGTTTGGTTCCTCGTGACGATAATACGGTACATTCTCAGCCCAGTGAAGAAGATTTTTATATTAGTTATAAAAATGCTGATAGCAGTTGGGGGGAGATGAAACGCATTCCGCCTCCATTAAATTCGCATGGCAACGAAGGTGCGCAAACCATTGCGCCCGATGGACAAACTTTATATTTTACGATTTGCAATCGTGCCGACGGACTTGGCAGTTGCGATTTGTATATTTCTGAACGAAAAGGCAGGGGCTGGTCAACACCGGTTAATATGGGTATAAAGGTAAATTCTACCGTTTGGGATTCACAGCCGAGCATTTCTCCTGATGGAAAAACCTTATATTTTGCGAGTGCCAGAGCCAATGGCAAAGGAAATATGGATATCTGGAAAACTACTAAAGATGATAAGGGCTACTGGATGTCGCCTGTCAATCTGGGCGATTCAATAAACACTGAGAGGGCTGAGATGTCACCATTTATATCTTATGATGGAAAGACCTTGTATTTTACATCCAACGGGCATCCCGGCATGGGCGGTATGGATATTTTTTATTCGAAGATGGACGAAAAAGGGAACTGGTCGTCTCCTAAAAACATTGGTTATCCTATCAATACCAATAATGATGAAGGCTATCTGATTGTTAATGCCAAGGGCAATAAGGCTTATTTTGCTTCAGATAAATATGGTGGCAAAGGGGGGATGGACATTTATAGTTTCGACCTTTATGAAGAAGCCCGACCTACGGCTGTTAATTATATGAAGGGTACGGTGTATGATTCAAAAACTAAAAAACGGATTCAGGCAAAGTTTGAGTTGATTGATTTGTCGAATTCAAACACGGTGGTTCAATCGGTTTCAGATGCGCAATCGGGTGAGTTTATGGTTAGTTTGCCTACCGATAAAAACTATGCTTTGAATGTTTCGTGCGAAAACTATTTGTTTTATTCTGAGAATTTCGAGTTGAAAGGCAATCATTCGCAATTGAAACCCTTTATGAAAGATGTTTATTTGCAACCTATTGAAAAAGGCAGTGTAGTAATTTTAAAGAATATATTTTTCGATTTCGACAAGGCAGAACTTAAACCTGAATCGGTGATTGAGTTGAACCGTTTGTTTGAATTGTTGAAGAAGAATGTGGCTCTTAAAATTGAAATCGGTGGACATACGGATAACAAAGGAACTGCTGAATATAACCAACGACTCTCTGAATCGCGCGCACAATCGGTTTATAATTATCTGGTTGATCATGGGATTGATAAAACACGACTTTCTTATAAGGGTTATGGTTTGACTATTCCTATTGATACGAATGATACGGATGAAGGAAGAGCAAATAACAGGAGGACGGAGTTTAAGGTGGTGAGTAATTAATGAGTTTATCAAGTTTGTCAAGTTTATAAAGTTAATAAAGGTTAGGGGATTGTTGTGGTTTTACTTTCTCTGATCTAAAATTAAAATATGCTTTCGATTGTAAAAAGGATTGTTGTTTTATTGTTGTTTTTGTCGCTTTTCGGGGGACAGGTTTTCGGGCAATTGACACGGGAGTATAAAAAGGCAGCTTATTCTTTCTGGCAGTTTTTGCCTAATGATAGTATCATGAAACATAATCCTCCTTTGTTGATTTTTTTGCATGGGAAAAGCCTTTCGGGCAATAATCTGGATTTGGTTACCCGCTACGGAATTATTTGGGCGCTGAAACATGGACGTAATATTCCTGCTATTGTGGTGGCTCCACAGGCTCCTTACAAAAAGGGATGGGAACCGGATAAGATTCTTACGGTGCTGAATTATATTCAGAAAACTTATAAAACGGATACCAATAGGGTTTATGTGGTGGGTATGAGTATGGGAGGCTATGGAACTTTGTATTTTGCCGGAAAGTATGCCCTAAGGATTACTGCTGCTGTGGCTTTATGTGGAGGCGGAAATGTTAATGATGCTTGTCGGTTGGCGGGAATACATCTTTGGATTATGCATGGCAAAAAAGATACGGCTGTGCCTATTTCGGAATCGGAGAAGATGGTGAGCGCTATCAGGAAAATAGATGGTTCGAAGCTGAGGTACACTGTTTATGAAAATTATGACCATGGCGACCTTGCGAGGGTTTTTAGACAGGATAGTATTTATAATTGGTTGTTTTCTTTGAAGAAATGATTGGTTTGGGAGGGTGATTGCTTCCGAACAAATCCTGAGAATATGCGCCGGAGACTTAAGAATGTGCACCGGAGACTTGAGAATGTGCACCGGAGACTTGAGAATGTGCACCGGAGACTTGAGAATATTGACCGGAGACTTGAGAAGGTAAAAAGAGAGAGTTGGTAATATGCACCGGAGACTTGGTAATGTGCACCGGAGACTTGGTAATATGCGCCGGAGACTTGGTAATGTACGCCGGAGACTTGGTAATATGCACCGGGGACTTGGTAATATGCGCCGAAGACTTGGTAATGTGCGCCGGGGACTTGGTAATATTGAATTGAAGATTTGGGAAGGTGGGTTATTGGGTTTTGGATGGAGACGCACAGCAGTGCGTCTCTACGGGGTTAGGCAAGATCATACGGCATGGGGGAAAGGAAAGATTACTACGATTGACCGCTGGAACAGATACAAAGCCAGATATGGAAATGTGTGGCTCCTGACTGCGTCAGGCAGGCCTTTGGAGCCAGAGGAGAAGGTGGGTATTTTGAACCAGGGGCTTCACCCCTGGCTACCAATATGTCGCCCCTACAGGGCTAAACAAGAATTATACAATTGTGTAATGAAATAATAAGGTAATTGGGTTATTGCGTTCAGACAGAGACGAACGGTTGTGATGAGACGCAAGATGGTGATGAGACGCAAGATGTTGAAGAGACGCAAGATGTTGAAG
>CAYYQJ010000228.1:0-5540 GCA_964473775.1 uncultured Bacteroidales bacterium
AGCTTCAGGTGACTGGAGTTCAGACGTGTGCTCTTCCGATCTCCTTTGGTTGATCCTTTGGACAACAGCAGATATTTATTGAAATCTATCTCTAATCAATCTTCAGTTATTGTGCCATCTATTGGGCTAATAATAGAATTATAAGCCACACTGTTCGATTTTGGATGGTTTGTAAACCCCAAAAGAGTGCCCAAATTAAGTCATTGACTATATTGATAAATTTTATGTCTGGTGTTTTGTAGATTTATTACTATTTTTGTTCTTGAATTCAAACCATGGACATTAAACTTTCTGTTGTAATAATTACATTTAACGAAGAGCGAAACATTGCACGCTGTCTAGATTCTGTTAAGGATGTTGCGGATGATGTGGTTGTGGTTGATTCTTTTTCTACCGATAATACACAGAAAATTTGCTTTGAGAAAAATGCTCGTTTTGTGGAGCACGTTTTCGAAGGCCATATAGAGCAAAAGAATTGGGCCATCACACAGGCGAAATATCCTCACGTACTTTCTCTGGATGCTGATGAGGCAATGGATGCAAGATTGATACAGTCTGTTAAGGTAGTGAAAAGTCAATGGAAACATGATGGCTACATCATGAACCGACTTACAAACTATTGTGGGAAATGGATACACCATAGTTCATGGTATCCTGATAGGAAATTAAGGCTTTGGGATAGCCGCAAGGGAAAATGGGGTGGAACCAATCCTCACGATAAGTATGAGATGGAAGATGGTAGCTCGTTGGGATATCTGGAAGGTGACATTTTACATTATTCGTTTTACGAAATTAAAGATCATTTGAATCAGGTAACTAAATTCTCTGAAATTGCAGCCAAAGCCTATTATGAACAGGGGAGAAGAGCCCCGCTGTTTAGGATATGGATTTCTCCCGTATTCAAATTTTTCCAAATGTATTTTCTAAAACTTGGGTTTCTGGATGGATTCGAAGGTTTGGTGATTGCCCGCATCTCAGCAAATTTTACCTTTATCAAGTACGCACGACTTCGGCAATTGAATAAAAATAAAGCGGCCAATGGATGAGATGCCAGATTATTCCTGAAGAAAGTCTGTAATATTTTCTATTGAAGAAAAAGGAGTAAAAATTAATTTGAATTGCATTTTGTTTATAAATAGTATATTTGCAAAAAAAGATATTTCAGTAAAAGTCGTGAGAAAATAAAATTCTTAGCGATAAAGATTTTTCTAGTTATCTGTTATTTACCAATTGAATGAAGAATATTTGTTTCTTAAATACAACCAGTTTTTGGGGTGGAGGCGAAAAGCCACATCTGGAATATGCTTTGAAATTTCTTGAAAAAGATTACAATTGTTATATAGCAGCAAGCAAAAAATCACCGCTTGCAAAAAAAGCGAAAGAGAATAATATTAAATTGTTTGAAATTAAGTATAGCGACTTGTCGTTCTTAAATATCTTTAAGCACATCAAGTTGTATCGGTTTTTGAAAAAAGAAAAGATTGATACCATTATCGTTACTACTTCTCAGGATGTAAAAGCTGCCGGAATAACAGCCTATTTTGCAAACATTCATCGTATTGTTTACATGCGGGGATTGGCAGTTTCTGTCAAAAATTCTTTCTTAAACAGAAGATTGTTTAATGATATCCTGACTCATATTATTGCGAATTCGTTGGAGACAAAGAAAACCATGGTCGAAAACCTCAATAAGTGGAAAAATTTTGACGATAAAGTGAAGGTAATTTATCATGGAATTGAACTCGACCTTTTTGATAAACAATCAAAAGAACAATTTCCGATTAAAGAAGAAGAACAAATTGTTATTGGAACTGCAGGTAGATTAACACTGCAAAAGCGTCAAAGCGATTTGATAAAAATAGCCTATAATTTGAAAGAAAAAGGCCTGAAATTTAAAATACTTATTGCTGGAACCGGCGAGCTAAAGCCTGAAATTGAGAAAATGATTGAAGAATATAACCTGAAACAAGAGGTTATTTTGTTAGATTTTGTCGAAAACATCCCTTCTTTTATGCGCAGCATAGATATTTTTGCTTTGACATCTTCGTGGGAAGGATTTGGCTATGTTTTGGTTGAAGCGATGGCCGCTTCCAAACCTGTGGTGGCTTACAAAATTTCCAGCAACCCTGAAGTATTGCGTGAAAACGAAACCGGATTTATGGTTGATTATCCTAATATTGATATGTTTGGCGATAAACTGGAAGAACTAATTCTTAACGCAGACAAGAGGATTCAGTTTGGTATAGATGCACGTAAGCATGTTGAAAACAACTTTCAGATTGACGATAAAATTTCTGAATTAGAAAATTATTTGTTGAACAAAATAGGGTAGTGGCGAGTTTTTGTTTCTGAATAATCCTGTTATTTGGAAAATTATTATGCAATAGCCATGATGAAAGAGTCCGGAAACATATTTTCCCTTTCGGAAATATTATGACATACAAACTCCTTTCGGCTTAATTTAACTGACAAATTTGCGGTTTTCTGGCAAATGTATAATTTTTGAGCATTCCATTTTCAAAGAAATATTTACATGACCATACACGAAGTGATTTTAAAGCATAAAAATATCTGCGACCTGGCAACAGATTTGAAGCTTTTTGATGCATTACAACAAACCGGAATTTTGTTGCAGGAAATCCCTAACGACGAACTCCATATCAATTACGACAGTTGTCGCGAAACCTATTCCATCATGCTGCAATATACAGCCAAAGGTATAAATGATCCTCAGCGCAATTTTATCTTACATTCATTGGTGGTTAGCATTGTTGAAATGGCTGATAAAATCAAAGAATACCATCTCGAAAAAAATAACATGGCATTGCAGGAGCAAAAAAACAATGCTTATCAGAAATTATCGCAGATTCAGCAAAAGCTAAATGAAACCATAGAAAGCAGCAATCAGCATTTTAAAATGGTGGAACTATTGCAGGAAACTGAAATTTCTATCGACAATAACGATTTACTTAATAAACAACAGGCTTTTCAACTCGACTTTTTTAATTATGTATTATATTCCGACAAGCTTACCGATTCGGATGTGCAATTTATCAGAAATGCTTTTAATTTGGGAAGCATAGAATGGTATGAAAAATGTTTGATGACCACAGCAGTTACCATCAGCATGATGCGCTATTTCGATACCAAAAAGATGGATTTGCTGTTTTATTTTTATGAAACAGGCGATTTTCAGGCAAAGCATCGTGCGGCGGCAGGCATTCTGATTTTGTTTTTGCTTTATGATAAAAGAGTGAAATATTATCGTCTGCTGAACGAAAAAATCCAGAAGATTTATGCTGAAAACGAAATGGATGAAGCCGAAATTATGTTGCTCATAAAGCAATTGATAAAGGCTCGCGATACCGAAAAAATTTCGAAGCGTATGACCGACGAAATTATTCCTGACCTCCGTAAACTAACTCCTAAGATTGAAGATAAACTCGATTTGAACAATTTATTTAACGACGATTCTTTTCTGGATAAAAACCCCGACTGGCAATCGATTCTGGAAGATTCGCCCGAATTGATGGACAAGATTGAAGAACTCTCTAAAATGCAGCTCGAAGGAAACGACGTGTTTATGAGTGCTTTTTCTATGCTGAAACAATTTGGTTTCTTTCACGAAATTTCAAACTGGTTTATTCCTTTTTATAAAGAAAATCCTGAAATAAGAGAGATTCTTGAAACCGAAGACCCAAAATTTGCTGAAGTATTTACCACTTCTTTAGAGAAATCTACCTATATGTGCAATTCGGATAAATACTCTTTTTTGCTTAACCTGCAAACCATGCCCGAACAGCAAAAAACTTTGTTGCTGACTATGTTTAGTGCCGAATTGGATAGTGTGAACGAAGTGACCGATGAGGATGAAATGCTCAATAATCTATTGAAAAGTCAAACCGTTTACACGCAATATGTGCAGGACCTTTATCGCTTCTTTAAATTACATCCAAATCGCAGGGATTTTGAGGACATCTTTACTCTGAAACTTAATTTACACGGCAACACTTTTCTGAACACCATTTATTCTGAAACTTCTTTCTTAAAGAAAACAGCCGATTTTCTCTTCAAAACCGATCATTATGCCGATGCTTTGGATATTTTTCTGAAAATAAATGCCGGTAAAAATCAGGATTTGGAGCTGATACAAAAAATTGGTTATTGCTATCAACAAACAGGAGATTTTGAAAATGCGCTGAAGTATTATTACAAAGCCGAACTATTTGATTTGTCGAATATCTGGAATCTGAAAAAAATAGCCTTTTGTCTGAAAAAACAAAACAATCTGGAAAAGGCCGTGAAATATTATCTGGAAATAGAAAAACTGGAACCTTTAAATGTTCAGGTGTTGATGAACATTGCCAATGCCTATCTGCATCAAAAAGATTTTCACAAGGCCCTGAATTATTATTATAAGATTGAATTCAATACCAACGAAAACATGGGCATCTGCCGTCCCATTGCTTGGTGCTTGTTTGTGTTAGGTCAAACCGAAAAGGCCAAAGAATATTTTGTGAGGCTTTTTGAAAACGGCAATACCAACAAGTACGATTATATGAATTATGGTCATTTGCATTTTGTGGAAGGCAAATTTGCCGCCGCTGCCGAACTTTATTTGCAAAGCCTCCGTCAGCCTGATAACTCAATGGAAGCTTTTTTGAAAGGCTTTACGGATGATATGGAATATCTGCTAAAACAAGGTGTAAATCAGCAGGACATTCAGATGATGATTGATTATTTAAAATATAATTTCTAAAATTCTCTTTCCTCATTTCCATAAAGTGATTACATTTGCGCCCTAAATTATCAACAAAAAAAATCGATTACTATGTTTAAGGTTAATGAATATTTTGGCGGGAATGTAACTTCCCTGGCATTTGAAACGGCAGAAGGAAAAGCCACAATTGGTGTGATTGCACCCGGCGAATACGAATTCGGAACTTCCACAATAGAATATATGACGGTAACCTGCGGCAGCATGGAAGTGATGCAAGCCGGCGAAACCCAATGGAAAACCTACAAAGAATTTGAAACTTTTATAGTGGCTGCCAACAGCAAATTTAAGATGAAAGTAAACAGCGATACTGCGTACCGCTGTTTATATCGGTAAATAACCCTTGTTTTCTTATTTTAATTCGCAGGTATAATCGGCATTTAAAATTCTGCCTGCAGTTTGTTGATTTTCGCAATCAGCAGTTCCTTGCTTTTTCGAAATCATCGAATAAGAATAGTTATAGTTTACTGAAGGATCGGATGCTGATTTGCATTCGCATACTCTGTTTTTTACACATGCACCTAGTGTTAAGGTAACAAATACCACTGCCATAATTAGAAGAACATTCTTTTTCATAATAATTTATTTTTTAGTGTTTTTAGATTAAACGATTCTAAATGCAAAATTATTAAAAATATTTTATTTGGAAAGAAAAATTATCGGATAGCAGAATCCTAATAAAATAGATATTTGTTTTTGTTTTAAAGGGACACTATCCCTTAAAGTGTGTAAACTTAAAATTTGAACTCATCATAATTTTAAT
>CAYYQJ010000229.1:0-3931 GCA_964473775.1 uncultured Bacteroidales bacterium
GATAGCTTCAGGTGACTGGAGTTCAGACGTGTGCTCTTCCGATCTCTATCTTTTTCGAGAATTTTAATCAGATGTCGTATCGTTTTCTCGAAATCATTATAAAAAAGAGAAGAGAAGTGCTGGTAGCAGAAATTGCTCAGGAGTTTATCAATCTTTATAATGAACATCTGAATATAAAAACTGTGGTTCTTAAAACAGCCACCAAAGCTACAGATGAACTGGTGGTTAATCTGAAAAAGATACTTGAGCAACAACTTAAAGCCAATATTGATCTGGTGGAAACCACCAACAGCAATCTGGTGGGAGGTTTTGTGCTTACTTATGAAGACAAACAGTATGATGCATCTATCAGAAGAAACATCAACCGACTTAAAAAAGAATACAATATTAACATTTACGAATCTAAATTTTAAATAGCATAAAATAATGGCAGAAATAAAACCAGCAGAAGTATCTGCAATTTTACGTCAGCAGTTAGCAGGATTTAATTACGAAACTCAGCTCGAAGAAGTGGGTTCTGTGCTTCAGGTAGGCGATGGTATTGCCCGTATCTACGGCTTATCCAATGTCGGCTCAGGTGAGTTGGTTGAATTCGAAAAAACAGGGGTAATGGGCGTAGTGCTCAACCTCGAAGAAGACAATGTGGGAGTGGTAATGTTGGGTGAATCCGAAAATATCGTTGAAGGCGATGTAGTGAAACGTACCCGTAAAATTGCTTCTATCCCTGTTGGAGAAGGCATGTTAGGCCGTGTTATCAATACCATGGGTCAACCCATAGACGGTAAAGGTCCTATTGAAGGAAAACTTTATGAAATGCCTATTGAGCGTAAAGCTCCGGGTGTTATTTTCCGTCAGCCGGTAAATCAACCTTTGCAAACAGGTATCAAACCTATTGATGCTATGATTCCAATTGGTCGTGGTCAGCGCGAACTTATCATCGGCGACCGTCAGACAGGGAAAACTGCTATTGCTATTGATACCATTATCAATCAAAAATCATTTTACGAAAAAGGTGAACCTGTTTATTGTATTTATGTAGCTATTGGACAAAAAGGTTCTTCTGTAGCAAATATCGTACGTACGCTGGAAGAAAAAGGTGCAATGCCTTATACCGTTGTGGTATCGGCTACTGCATCTGACCCTGCTGCTATGCAATTTTATGCTCCTTTTGCAGGTGCTGCTATTGGTGAGTTTTTCCGCGATTCAGGTCGTTCGGCATTAATTGTTTTCGATGATTTGTCGAAACAGGCTGTTGCTTATCGCGAAGTTTCTTTGTTGTTGCGTCGTCCTCCAGGTCGTGAAGCTTATCCTGGTGATGTTTTTTATCTCCATTCAAGATTGTTGGAACGTGCGGCTCGTATCATCACTTCTGATGAGATTGCTAAAAAAATGAACGACTTGCCGGAATCTATAAAACATCTGGTTAAAGGAGGAGGTTCATTAACCGCCTTACCTATCATTGAAACTCAGGCTGGAGACGTTTCGGCTTATATCCCTACCAATGTAATTTCGATTACCGATGGTCAGATATTCCTCGAAACTACTCTTTTTAACTCTGGTATTCGTCCTGCTATCAACGTGGGTATTTCGGTATCACGTGTGGGAGGTAGTGCTCAGATTAAATCCATGAAAAAGATTGCCGGTACTTTGAAACTCGATCAGGCACAATACCGCGAATTGGAATCGTTCTCTAAATTTGGTTCCGATTTGGATGCAGCTACCAAAGCAGTATTGGATAAAGGTGCACGTAATGTGGAAATTCTGAAACAACCTCAATATACTCCTATGTTGGTGGAACATCAGGTTGCCATTATTTATTGCGGAACCAAAGGTTTATTGCAAAAAGTTCCTGTAAAGAGTGTAATCAATTTTCAGGACGATTTTCTTCATTTTATGGATGTGTATCATAAAGACGTTCTGGAAAACCTTAGAAAAGGAGTTTTAACAGACGAAATGACTGCCACCATGGAAAAGGTAGCAAAAGATATTGCTTCGAAGTACGAAAAATAGTTTTACCAAACAAAACAATAAAGGTTATTGTTAAAATAATATCGGATGCCGGGATTAAAAGAAGTACGAATACGAATTGTATCTGTTAATAACACCAAACAGATAACCAGTGCCATGAAAATGGTTTCTGCCGCCAAACTTCGTAGGGCGCAGACTGCCATTCTGAAGCTTCGGCCTTATGCCAACAAACTCAACGAGCTGATATCAAACTTATCCAGCAGTGCTGATGTTTCTGATGATGTGGTTTATTTTAAAACCCGTCCGGAAAAAAAGGTGTTGCTGGTAGTAATCTCGTCAAACCGTGGTTTGTGTGGTGCTTTCAACTCAAACATTATGAAGGCTGCTGTAGGTCATATCAACACCAATTTCAGTCAGCAATATCAAAATGGGACTCTCGACATTATTACTGTAGGTAGAAAAGGTACAGAGTTTTTCACTAAACGTAAATACAATCTGACTGAAAATCTGGATGGCATTTATGATAAACTCTCTTACGAAAGTGCCGGTGCTTTTGCACAAAAACTAATGGATTTGTATGCCAAAGGCACCTACGACCGTATTGATATTGTTTATAATCAGTTTAAGAATGCTGTTACCCAAATTTTGAGAGTAGAACCTTTTCTTCCTATCAAGAAAACTGAAACTAAAGATACAAAGGTAAAAACCAATGTTGATTATATTTTCGAACCTGCTAAAGAAGAAATTCTGACGGATTTGGTTCCTAAAGCACTGAAGATACAAATTTATAAAGCCATACTTGATTCATGGGCTTCTGAACAGGGCGCACGTATGTCGGCTATGCAGAAAGCATCCGACAATGCCGACGAACTGATTAAATCGCTGAAACTATCTTACAACAAAGCCCGTCAGGCATCCATCACGCGCGAAATCATAGAAATTGTAAGCGGGGTAAATGCGTTGAAGGGCTAGGAAGTTTGGAAGACGGAAGACCGAAGTCGGAAGACGGGAGTTAGAAGGCTTTAGGGTTATATTGTTGAATTGATAAATTGTTTTTTGATAAAAGTTGAATAGCTTAGTGTATCTTTGTATTCTTTGTGGTTTTATTAGTTGGAAGTTGGAAGACCGAAGTCGGAAGATCCTAATAAAAGACTACATAAAGACAATTAATACCCAAATTTAAAATCATAAATCCCAAATCATAAAATCATGATCTCAACAAAAATGGAATCCGCATTAAACGAACAGGTTAATGCCGAACTTTATTCTTCTTACTTATATCTTGCCATGTCGGCTTATTTTGTACGTAAAAACCTGCCGGGCTTTGCTCATTGGATGTTTGTTCAAACTCAGGAAGAAGCGGCTCATGCTATGATGTTTTTTAATTACATCAACGAGCGTGGTGGAATTGCCAACCTGAAAGCCATTGCCCAACCGGAACTGGATTGGGAGAGTCCTATTCATGTTTTTGAAGCCGTGTTGGCTCACGAACAAATGGTAACAGGACTTATTAATAATCTGGTGGATGTAGCAATTCAGGAAAAAGACCATGCTTCAAACAATAAACTGCAATGGTTTGTTGCCGAGCAGGTGGAAGAAGAAGCCAATGCAGGAGAAATTCTCGAACAACTGAAAATAGTTGAAGGCAAAGGTCAGGGACTTTTATTACTCGACCGCGAACTGAAAATGCGGGTTTTTGTGAATCCGTTAGCACCAGGAGCAGCAGTTTAGGAAATGCCTGAAACGGGCTAAAGTACTATTAGCTTGGAGTCGGACAGTTGTAGGAATGACAACTGATACCATAGCAGTAACTCAGGAAACAGTGACATAAACCTTGGGAAACGCGGCTTAAACCTTGGGAGATGTGGCTTAAACCTTGGGAGATGCGGCTTAAACCTTGGGAGATGTGGCTTAAACCTTGGGAGATGTGGCTTAAACCTTGGGAGATGTGGCTTAAACCTTG
>CAYYQJ010000229.1:4152-5520 GCA_964473775.1 uncultured Bacteroidales bacterium
ACCTTGGGAGATGCGGCTTAAACCTTGGGAGATGTGGCTTAAACCTTGGGAGATGCGGCTTAAACCTTGGGAGATGCGGCTTAAACCTTGGGAACTAGCGGGCATTCCCAGACATCTTTACAAGAATATTAAGATGTATTCAAATGATAATAAGGCTATTGACTGGATTTCTTAAATCAGAACCCTTTTGAATGATTTCTGATGCTGCCTAAAAATAATAAACCTTTCTGGATTGATTTGATTGGGTTTACTTGTTTATATTCTGAATAAAGAGGACCCTACTTGGATTTATTATAGCTCGACGGAATATTAAACGGGAAACTCTCCACTTTATCAGGACTGATTCGGGTGAAGGTAATAGTACCTTTCAACTTTTTTTCATCAATAATTTCGAAGGTCAATTTTTGTGGAAACAGTTTGTTTTCAAGCGTCAAAAAATCGGAATAGTTGCATTCCATTTTTCTTCTATCCTGAGTTTTAATTTCTTTTAATGTGGTTTTTACTATTTTAAAAGTAGCAGGGTCGAGCCACATATCTTCAATTAAAACCATAGAATATTCTTTTTCAGTTTTCACATATTTCTTAAGCTTCATTCTTCCTAAAGTGCTCAAATGATAAAGCTTGTTTTCGATGTTGGCCTTAAAAACATTGCCATCGTAATAGGTAAAATCGTTCCCTGTGAGAATAGATTGCAGGATATCAAAATCGAAATCGGTTTTAAACAACTCGTTCACTTTATCGAAAGTGCCAATAAAATAGGTTTTATTGATGCGGTTCATCATCTTGGCTGAATCATTTGTTATCAGCAAACGTACAGCTTCCAGCCCGAATTTCTGAATAGATATCCACATCAAACTGTCTTTTACCAGATAAATGTTTCCTGAAAAACTGTTGCTTTGACCATTGGTTTCAACTTCAGCCGAAAATTTTAATGAAAGACATTTATAATTGAATTCGCTTTTTTTCATCTGTGTAAACAGATAATCCGGCCCCTGTTCTTTTATGGGGATTACCAGTTCGTGGCGATGACTTGTTTTGCAGGAAAAAAATGAGGCAGTTAATAGTAGTATGATGAGGTAACTATAGTAGTTTCCGGGTTTATTCATAAAATGTTTTGTCGGTAATTTTTTTGTCGAGTGTCTCCGATTTCAATCCTGCCGCTTTGGCTTTATTCCAATATTCGAGAGCTTTCTCCGTTTCATTGTTTTTATATAATATATCGCCGTAATGTTCCAAAATACCGGCATCTACATCGCCTCCTGAGGCTATGGCTTTCAGAATCCATTTCTTTGCATTAGCATAATCTTTTGCCTTGAAATAAATCAGATCGGAAGAGCGTCGTGTAGGGAAAGAGTGTTCAGAGCCGTG
>CAYYQJ010000230.1:0-1716 GCA_964473775.1 uncultured Bacteroidales bacterium
GATAGCTTCAGGTGACTGGAGTTCAGACGTGTGCTCTTCCGATCTATAAAACTGAGATGCACGAGGGTTGCCGCTTTTAGGGTCGCTGCGTTGCGCACCGGCACCATGAACATCTTTCAAGGTATAATAAGTGGCTGTTGGAGGCATTTTCATATAGCCCAAAGCTTCGCCAAAGGCCACATAAACTGCACACATATTGTCGAGATGCGTTGTGTTGCTCCAGAAATAAGGATAATTATTGTGTCCGCCCTCGTCGGTGATGGCAGTGCAATTGAAAATCGGATTGATGGCTGCCGAAGAGGTGCTTTGAGGCGAACGGCTATAATCAATCAGACTCTGCAATTCTTTGGCAGTAGGCAATCGCCAATCGTTATGACCACAATAGTTGGCTGTATTTTTAGTTTGAGCAAAAGCCAATGCATTCTGCCAGTTCATGCCTATGTGGCTGTCGTTCTTAGTCCACATCAGGCCTGTGGCATGGTCGCTGATGGTGCTGTCGCCATTATCCGTAAAATCGTTGATGCCATAAGCAGTATTTCCTCTGACGAAACGCATGTGCATTTTTTGCTTGGTAACAGTGGTTGGGGGCACATATTTGGGATAGCCTTTAATACGTCCATCAATAAAATTCACCCCGAAAACAGTGGTGTCGGCCATCATGGTTAATCCTTTATATTGTGTTGCTGAAAAATCCTGACCATCAATTACACGTTCGCCGAGGGTAGTATCTCCTGTTGCCCATCCGAAATAGGTGGTATCTATGTAAGGAATGCAGGTGGCAACTGTTTGCCCCGACCTTCCGTTGAAGTTAATCAGAGAATATAATTCTTTTATAGTGGGCACCCTCCAATCTGTAAATCCGCCTGCATTGCATTGGGCAGCCATAATGTAAGCGCTGTCCCAGGTGAGTTTAACTCCTCTTTCTTTAATCCACATCAAACCCGTATTCAAATCGGTGATGGTTCCGTTTCCGTTGTCGTGATAGGCTGGGGGCATTCCCTGATTTTGCCCGAAGAAAGCATCGGTGGGATTGGTTGAACAAGTGATTGGAGTGGTATTTCCATAGCAGGTGTTCACTCCTGTGCCAACAATGGTATAAGGATTTGTCTGGCTCAAGGCCGCATGACTGATGATACAAAGCAAACCAATAACCATAGAAATTCTGATAAAATTCTTCTTTATCATAGTGTTTTATTTTTTTTGAATGAATAATTGAGGCTTACGAAAACCTATTCAGGTCGTTCACCCGGACCCCCTTTGGGTGGTTTTCCTAAACGTGAAATGACATCCTGGAAAATATCGTTGAAAATAAGTTTTTGTTCAGGCGTGCAGAGTTTTTTTACTGCTACAAAATGATTGTAAGTAAGCAATTCTAATTGTTTTTGATTGGCAGCAATATTGTCGGCATTTTTGAATTTGATGCTATCAGCCACATCCGATTTTAACCCATCAAAAAACACTCTTCTGAGTTTTTTGCCTTCGTCCATCAATATTTCGATAGAATCGTGATGTGCGGTTCTTAGTTTATTGAATGCGGTTTCCTGCTGACTGTTGAATTTTAGTTTTTCAATAATAAATTTCCCGGGATCTCCGCCACCATTGTGCATTCTTCTGAGGTCGCATAAGGGTCTTAATAGCAAAACCATCAGTGTGATGTTTAAAACAATCAAAACGATAGCAAAACCTTTCCAGTATTTTAATGATTTATTGTCCATA
>CAYYQJ010000230.1:1816-5513 GCA_964473775.1 uncultured Bacteroidales bacterium
AACAATCAAAACGATAGCAAAACCTTTCCAGTATTTTAATGATTTATTGTCCATAACCTCAATAATTATAAGTGTTTGTTAAATTTATTTCATTGCTTAAAGCTTCTATATTACTCACCTTTTGCTGCTTTTGATTGTTTATGCCATAAAACAAAAGAGTAGAAATGTTCAAAGCTATAGTAAGAGTTATCATTACTACCCAGCCAATTTTTACTTTTGAATACACAAGTGTTCCATCGGGCTGGGCTTCCAGTTTATCGCATATTTTATTAAACAAATAAGGATTCGCATCCACCTGATTGATTTCGGTGGCACTTTCCAATATTCGGTTTATTTCATTTTCTTTTTTCATAGCGATAATATATTAGACGATGTTTGCGATTAAATCCCTCGTTGATGATAATAATTTTCTAAGATTTTTTTCAGATTTTCTTTGGCTCTTTGATTGAGCGATTCAACAGCCTTATCGCTTATGGACAGTATGCCCGCAATTTCTTTTGTAGAAAAGCCTTCTATTTTCGATAAAACAAAGACAGATTTTTGTGAATCGGGAATCTTATTCAATGCCGAAAACAACATTTGTGTGCGTTCTTTGTTTTCAAGGATAACTCCAGGGTGATCGAAATGAGGGTTTTCGTGCAATACTTCCCCTGTCTCCGGATGAAAAAGCTGAGTGAGAAAAGCGAAACGCTTTTTGCGCTTTTTCGATTTCAGATGGTCGAGACTTTTATTCACAGCAATGCTATAAATCCAGGTTGACAAGGCTGCTTTGTCGCTAAACTTCGAAAGAGAATGAAACACCTGAACAAACACTTCCTGTGTAATATCTTCGGCATCTTCGGTATTCTGAAGCATATTCAAACAAATATTAAATACCTTTTTGTGGTTGGCATCGAATATTTGGCGGAAGTTATTTTGTTGTTCTAAGTCCAAAACTCTGATTTATTAATAGTGTTAGCAACGATAATTTGTCAAAGATATTATTAAGAATTAAACCAAAAGAAAAAAACTTCTGTTTGCCAATCCTTGAGGTTATGATAAGGACTAATAAATTGTTATTGTCAAAAGCAAATGGCTTGTGCCGATTATTATGTTTGAAAGATTTTTGATTAATTTTGCAACCATCATTTTTAATGGCTTTCGGTTGATAATATTAATTCGATTGTAGTTTGATGAAAATAAAAATACGAAACACACGTTATACTGTGTAAACTAAAAATTTAAAACTAAGATACATTCGGGTATGATGATAAAAAAATTAAACTTCTGGATTTGGGCGCTTCGCATATTGGTAAGCGGTTTGTTTGTTTTTTCGGCTATGGGCAAGTTGTTTCCGGCTCATGTGGCTATTTATGTTTTTGAGAAACAATTGGTAAGTCTGGGCATAGCCAACTGGTGTCTGGCTCCATTTTTGGCCAGGGGCATTGTGGCTTTCGAGTTGTTTTTGGGTTTGGCCTTGCTTCAGAATCATTTTCTTAAGAAGTTTATCATCCCTACAACCGTTTTGATGTTGTTCGCCTTTTGTGTTCATTTAACCATAGTTATTATCAGAACCGGCAACACCGGAAATTGCGGTTGTTTCGGTCAGTTAATCAGCATGACACCTCTGGAGGCCATCATAAAGAATGTAATATGCATTGGCATGCTTGTTTTTATTTATTTAAAAACTAAAAGTAAAGAGCGCAACCTTCATCGCTATCCAACGGCCATTTTAATAAGCACCTATCTGTTTGTTTTTATCTTTTTTTATCCTGATTGTTGTTGTGCAACTGTCAATCCAACACCTGCAAGCATTGCTGTAACCGACTCTTTGAATACTACTAACGATAGCCTAACTAATGTGGTGCCAGCTCAGGATGAAAATATAACTGCTACCGCAAATGCAAATGGCAACAAAAAAGATACCGTTAAAGTGAAACAAGCCGAGCCAAAATCATTGAGGCCTAAGGTAGCTACTGTTTTTGCGAAGTATCAGAATTTTCATGGAAAAAAGGTTGACCTCGATGCCGGACGGAAAATCATTTGTTTGTTTAGCCTCGATTGCGAACATTGTATGGCCGCCTGCAAAGCGCTGAACGAAATGCGCAAAGCAAACCCCGGTTTCCCCCCTGTGTATATATTGGCGTTTGGAGCGGAAGATGGGGTTGATAATTTCTTTAAAGAAGGTGGCGGACGTTTTCCTTATGCCATCATTGCGCCTGCCGAATTTTTCCAATTATTGCAGGCCGCCGATGCACCTCCGCGTATAGTGGTGTCTGATAATGGCAATCAAATAGAAGAGTTTATCAATTTTGAGGTTCTCGATAAGCAAAAGCTTTTGGATGCTACCAAGAGGTAAGTAGTTTGTTAACTGTTGAGATATTGATAAAGTTTAAAGTTTGGTAATAAACCACCCACTCTTTAATTGGTATAGACTTAGAGTTTTCTTTACAAGTTTTTTTCTTCCACTAATACTAAAAATTCACGATTTTCGTTATTAAATCGTTACTGTTTCTTAATGATTGATTTTTTAATTGGTTTTAAAGCAAAAGAGCCTGCCGTTTGGTAGGCTCTTTTTGCTTATTTCCGGGTTGTTTAAATCGCCAAATTTTTTTCCGGGCAGTTTTCTTGCAACCAGAACCCTTAGATTTTCTTTTCCTACTACTAAAATCTCTTTTCCTACTACTAAAACGAGTGTTCCTACTACTAAAACGAGTGTGCTTTCTGCCAAAATGGCAGTGCTTGCTATTAAAACGTTTTTTCATTCCATCTTCTTTACCTTTCCAACCTTAAAAAAGAACCTTCATTCTTGTAAAAAGTATTATCATTCCATCAAAAAGCCTATTCCTACTATAAAATTGATATTTCCTTCTACTAGAAAGAGTGTTCATACATGTAGTAAAGTTGTACATACTGCCAAAGTGACACATTTTAGTAGTAGGAAACGAAAATGCACTGGAAGGAAATGAATATATTATGGAAGGAAACGAAAATACACTGGAAGGAAATGAATATGTTATGGAAAGAAACGACAAAAAAGTGGAAAGCAACAAAAAACTGGAAGAAAGAAAAATAAAAATGATAGTGAGAAAAGAAATTCAATTAGTCGGAACACAATAGCCGATGGAAAGTAATACATATTTTATAGTAGGAAAAAGAAAGTTGCAAGTAAGAATATTGAAAATACATGCGCGAAAAAGATATTCAATACAGCAAATAAAGAAATTACTTAATTCTTATTGTAGATAATTTGATATTAGATTGAAAATCTAGATTCTACCTCATACTCTATTAAGGGATTAGCAATTGTAACTTTAATTCTGATTTTGGTATCGAGAAACTTTGTTATACAAACAAAATCTTAAATAGATTTTTGTAATCTTTGGATTATTTTGATTTTTAATTTGAGCAATAGCAATAAAATTTGTATTCGGAATTATATCAAATTAAAGTTTAGAGAATAAAAAAAGGCTGCCCGAAATTAGGCAGCCTTTTTTTATTGTTTAAAAATTCGACCGAATTATTTTATGATTTGAATTTTTCGGGTGAAGTTTTGTTTATCGGTATTAACTACTACAAAATAAATTCCTTTGCTGTAAGATGTGGTGTTCAACTGAACGATGTTTTGCATGGCATCTTCTTCAAAAACCACATCTCCCAAAAGATTAATCACTTTAACATGAGTTATTTTTTCAGGAGAAATAACGGTAACAAGATT
>CAYYQJ010000231.1:0-5512 GCA_964473775.1 uncultured Bacteroidales bacterium
CACGGCTCTGAACACTCTTTCCCTACACGACGCTCTTCCGATCTCCTTTAATCTTTCCTCTACTTTGTTATTTACTTTTTCAAGTTGTTCAACAGTTTTATCAGTAAGGTTTTTTTGCTCTGCCTTAATTTCATCAAACTTTGTTTTGACTTCATCAGTAAACTCTTTTAAACTCTTAACCAGTGTGTCACGGTTATATTTTTCGTTCTCATCTTGTTTATTGATAAATTTTTCAATCTTCAAATCGAGCGCACTATTTATTTGACTAAAAGCTGTATGATTTTGTTCAGCGATTTCTTTTTGAGAATTGAAAACCTCCTGCCGAAAATCCTTAATGCTACTAGTGAGCTCGTCCCGGTTTACTTTGGCAGTCGAAGATGTTTCTTCTCTGTTAGTTTTAAAATCCTCTTTCAGGTGTGTTTCAAAGTTCTGAATTGCCGAATTCACCTCATCAAACTTTAAAAATATTTCTGCCGTATCATCACTTTTCTTTTTTGGTCTAAAGAGAAAAACAGATACAATGATTACCAGAAGGAGCCCAAGATTAATATATGCTATTGATTCCATGTTTAAGAATACTTTATGTTAAGCAAATGCTTTAGTCAAAATTATGAATATTTCTACAAATATATCCAAATATTCAATTACTCAGCAAAAATTTAAAAAATATTAAAAAAATATTGTAAGATATGAATCGTTAAATCCAATTCATTATGGCAACCCATTTTGTTTAAATTTCGCTCTAGTTTAGAAGAAAGGAATTTAAGTTGTTCCGGATTCAGGTATTTTTATTTTTTCTGATAATCTATAATTCGGCAGCAAATGAACAAATGCTGCCAATAATTAGATTTCAAGAATTGGGTACTCTCTGAAAAGTCGAATAAAAAGTAAATCGCCACAGAGGCACAGATTAATAGTCAAACCTTTATACTTGATTATTTTTCGATTAATTTAAGCAGATTACTTTTCGGAGAGGGCTTAGAATTGGAAGCGGAAGTATTGAATACGTTGTTTGATGGGGGATTCAAATCGAAGAAATCTTTTGCAGGTTCTCTGATATCTATTGAAGAAAAGCTGTTTTATAATTTAATTAAGTTCTTCTGAATTGATTTTATATGATCAGGAGGCACGCTAAGCTGCTTTGCATAGTGTTCCCAATTCTGAACTATATCATAAACATGATCAATGATTTGATTCGCTTTTTTGATATTCATTTGTTTGGATAAAGACATGAAATCGTTACGAGTAATGTTTTGTCTTTTACCATTAATGCTTAATGCCTGATGACTTACCCAGGGATTTGTGGGACTGTATGTGTAACACACATCGAAAGCGGGTGAAAGTTTCCATGTAGCGGTTTTATCCATTACAAAAGCAAAGTTTTTGGTATGGTCGTCGCAATTACGGGAGAGTACATTAAACACCATGCGTCTGAATAATTGTTCGGCTTGAGGATATGGCAATCCAATCATACGCATCGTTTGGAAAAGCTGTTCGTAGCTAAAGGCATTCACATCATTGAAGTCGAAGTGTTGCATAGCACAGAAACTCTGAACATGTAATTTTTCTTTACTGTGTACTCTATCGAAGCGACGAGTCATAAAGTGCGCTCTATTATTTTCTTCTAACAAACGGCATTCTGTCATTTCAATTTCTGCATCGGTAGCCATGAGGTGGTAAGCCATTTCCACACGACCATAACCCTGACTATCACCAAGTCGTTTATCAGAAACGCCATCAAATTTTATAAGCCAATGTGTAAAACCTTTAGGAGCAGAAGTCTGTCCGCTACGTACTTCACCCGTTTCGGAGTTATATGCAATTACTGCTTTAGCTCTTGCGCCACCCGCAGAAGTACCTATTTTTAGAATATCGAGCAGTGCTTTTTCTTCGTTTCCGGATAGATTTGCGAAAAAGTCTTGTCGGCCTGAGAGAATTTCATTAGCAAACAGAACCAGTTCGTCGATTTCAATTTTCGAAGACCTGTTACTATCTTTCTGAGTTGGAGGTTCAAATTCGAGAGCGCCCATTCCACGTTTTCCGATGAAACAAAGTAATTCGACAGGGTTCATACTATCTAAGGGGCGACCATGACGTGCAAGCCAAACATTAATAAGTGTATTCCCGTAACGATCGGGCAGGGCATCAGCCAAGAGACCCGGTAATCCTTTGAAAAGAGTATTATTTCGCAATTCAGGAAAAGAGAAGTACCGATTGTTTGCTTGTGAAAGAGGCATTTTTATTGGGGCAAGGTCCATGCCTAATTTCAAGAAGGCGGGGTCAAATTCAAAAGAACCTAAGCCAGTGGCATCGTCCCAGGCGATAGCACCAACAAGATTATCCCACATTTTTACCAGAGCCGTTGTAATCATTACCAGGAAGAATTAGGTTTATAAATTTGCTTTGTTGTAGGTTTTGCTCTTTTACGTTTGGCTTGTTCCATCTTTGCGAGCTGCAAGGGACTGATCTCTTGTTTAACCTTAAATTCCTGTAGCATTTGTAGAAGGCTTAATGCTCTGAGAAGTTGAATAAACACGATAAGACTTGTATTCTTACCATTTTCAAATAAGGCTAAAGTAGATCGGGCTATGCCAGAATCTTCGGCCAGTTGGGTTTGAGTTTTATTTTGAAGTAAACGGTGATGTTTAATAAAAGAACCTATGGTTTTTATCAAAGCAGTATCACTTGCTGCTATCCAGTTTTTGTCTGATATTTCATCCATTAAATGCTGTTTTAATAACTAATGACTGATAATTCATGCAAAATTACTAAAAACTATTTTAATTGCAAGATTTTCTTCTATTGTTTTATTTGGTTATTTCATTTGCGTTTAAGATGGTCAAACATTGAGAGCAAAATCTTTACAAGGAAACACTCTTCCTAGAGTATTTGAACATTATACATTTGGTTTATAATTCAAAGCCTAGCTTAGAGGAAAGGAATTTTAGTTGTTCCGGGTTCAGGTATTTTTGTTTTGTTGGTATTTGGTAATTTTATTTTAATCTCTCAAATCTATTATTGATCAGTTCTTTGAATGAGTTTTTAAAGTTGGGTGTTAAAAAGCTTTCGGAAATGAATTCGATCCAGTTAGGTTTTGCTTTTTGCATTTTAGCAAAGATATTTTCTTGTTGTTTACTATCGAGATTTAAGGTATTAAATGCTGCAACAAAATCAGCACGTTTTATTTTTTTCTTTTTTCCGTTTAAGGTTAATGCCAGGTCTTCTTCATCGGCAGGGTTTACGAGTGCAGTGGCCACCATATCATAAGCAGGAGAAAGTATATATCCATCGAGATGCTGTATCAACGAAAAATTTTTCAGATGCATGTCTGCATTCCCAGTAAGAAAAGAGAATAATACTTGTTCAAAGAAATTTATGACGTCTAATCCCGGGTTTACAGAATGCTTAAAAATTGCTTTGGCTATTTGTTCATAAGAGCCGTGATACTTATCTTCAGTGAGTCGTTCGGTAATCTGACACATGTCTTCCATGTGTAGCTTCATTTTTTTATTACGGTCGATCCTTTTTGTTATGTAGCTAAGGTTTCCGGATTGAAGCCGGATGAGGCTGTGAGGTACTACTTTTATTTTTGCTATTTCGGCCAGATGCATGGTGAGATCTTCGACTTCGGGTAATTGCGGATAATGCTGTGAAGGAGGTTTTAAAATGTAAGCACCCCATAAGCCCACTATGGTAAAACGTTTGGGAGTTTTGATATTTCTATCAGACATAAGATGCAATGAGATTTTTGGCTGAACACCAGTAATTGTCATTTGACTTTTAATGATTTGAAAAGCGAGGTCTTCCATCATATTTTCCTTATATTCCATCAAGGGAGGTGTTGGCTGACCAAAGATTTTTTTGCTGCAAGCGGCATGAAAGTCGATTTCGTTTTCTGTTAAGGAACGATAGCAATATAAGCATTTGTTCATACTTGATCCTCCTCGATTATTGGATGAACACTTACGGCACCAATACAATCTTTGCAACATGTCAATAATAATCCCATACGGTCGCGTTGGTTTAATTTCCAATTTTTTTCTACGATATCGAGTAACCAACCTTCGGGAATTAATCCATCAAAGAATGGGAATAGTACGTTATTTGAAAAAGGGGGTTCCTGTAATGGCAAGGTAAGACTAACGGGCATTGCGTTTTCATTTTTCAGATAAGCAGTATCATAAATGAAATGGTATCCATTTTCATCCTGAGTAAGGTATCCCGCTTTTATGTCGTGTATTCTTATTTCAGCTTTTCTCATGCTATTAGTTGTTACGGGTTATTGGGATTGCCCCTACCTGAAAACCAAAAAGTTGTAATACCTGATTTACTTTATCCAGTCGTAAGGTTTCTTTTCCTTGTTCCATATCGCGGACAAAGCGAAGTCCAACACCTGCTTTCTCTGCCAATTCTGTTTGGGTAAGGTTAGCAGCACCTCTTTTTTCTTTAACAAATTCACTTAGCGTCATAGTTTATACCTTTTCGGGTATAAAAGTACTACTATTTTTAATAATATACCCATTCGGGTATAAAATTTATTATTTTTCCCATATTATACCCGTTAGGGTATATTACGAATGATTAAAGACAAACTATACCCGATAGGGTATAAATGGTTTTTCATGACTTTGACAATCTATAATACGGCAGCAAATGAACAAATGCTGCCAATAATTAGATTTCAAGAATTGGGTCCCCTCTGAAACGTAAAACAATAAGAGGAATGCCACAGAGGCACAGATTTATTAAAAAATCCCCATTAATAATCAAACCTTTATGCTTTCTTATTTTTCAATTAATTTAAGCAGATTACTTTTCGGAGTGAATCAGCATTTAGAGTAAAATCTCTATAAGGGAACTCACTTCCTAGTGCAATTGAACATTATACATTTGGCTTATAGTTCAAAGCCTAACTTAGAAGCAAGAAATTTTAGTTGTTCCGGGTTCAGGTATTTTTGTTTTTTCTGATAATCTAATTTTACCAGTTCTACATAATATCGGTGATTGAGCCATCGCGATAAGGTGCGTGGGCTGACCTGCAACATTTCTGCAAGTTGATACTTATATAGGCAGGGGGTTTTCATTAGATTCGTTGGTGGTTGGTCTATGGTATATGGTATATGGTATATGTTATATGGTATAAGGTCTGGGGTATATGGTATGGGGTATTTGGTCTGTGGTATATGGTCTGGGGTATTTGGTCTGTGGTATTTTGTTGTTTGGAGATACTATATAATATATTGTATAAGGGGAGTTTTTAGGATTCGGGGTGGATTACGTTTTCGGCGTATTTTACATTTCGAATGCGTTCGGTATAAATCTTTACAAAGTCTTGTTTGGCGATAATATCAGCTTCCAGTTCAAAACTTTTTATTTTGTATTTTGCACGAAGAAACATCGGCAGAAAATGTAAATCACTGAGCATAGCAAAATGTTTCCTGCGGATTTCTAAAAGTGCGGTTAATTCTTTTTTTGAGGTGCTAAGAAAATATAAAATACTACTTTTGGATAA
>CAYYQJ010000232.1:0-5490 GCA_964473775.1 uncultured Bacteroidales bacterium
AACTTGATACTTATGAGTGTCTCACACCTTATCCTATTTTATTTTTTTTTTTATACTACTACGTCCACATCCACATTCATCCCGGCTCTGAACACTCTTTCCCTACACGACGCTCTTCCGATCTCTGCTCATAGCGAATATATTGGTCCGCTTGCTGAAGAAGGAGCTATTGGGATGCTAAGTATGTTAGCGATTGTGAGTATTGTAAGCTATACAGCTGTGAAGTTGTATAAACGATCAAAAAACAAGGAGGTTCGATTGTTGAGTTTGATTTACTTTCTAGGATTAATTACTTATTTTGTACATGGTACAATGAATAATTTTCTGGATTCAGATAAATGTGCCGTTCCGTTCTGGTCATTTACTGCTGTGATTGTTGCTTTGGATTTATATCATAAAGATAAAGAAGAAGAAGTTAAAGAACAAGCTGTTTTAGAGAGCTAACAGATATTCTTTTACTTTTTCAATCAACCATAATGGTGTGGATGTAGCTCCACAAATACCTATTACCTGATTTTCCTTAAACCAATCCTGTTCAATTTCTTCCACACTGCTAACAAAATTTGTGTTGCTATTTTCCTGGCGACAAATTTCATACAATTGCTTTCCATTAGATGAGTTTTGTCCAGCAACAAAAACTATGGCATCAAACTTACGGCAAAACTCTCTAAGCTCCTGTTCGCGATTGGAAACCTGACGACAGATAGAATCTACCACATGTACCAATATGCCATGACTTCTGAGAGACTCAATTATACTATAAAATTGCTTCAAACTTTTGGTTGTTTGACTATACAACGTAATCTTAGAAGGTATTCGATCCAATTTTAAATCTTCAAATTTCTCAAAAACCACTGCCGAATTTTGTATCTTTCCGTTTAAAGCTACAATTTCAGGATGATTGGGAACCCCGAAAATATAAATGTTCTCATTGTTTTTGTATGATTGAAATATTTTATCCTGCAACTTTAATATAATCGGACAGGAAGCATCAATAACACTTATTTCGTTTTGTCTCGCAATTTCATAACTCTCAGGAGCTTCTCCATGCGCCCTGAATAATACTGTTTTTTTGTGCAGTTTCTTAAATTCATCTTTAGAAATAGTAATCATACCTTTTTCTTCCAGACGTTTTATTTCCTGATCATTATGAACAATTTCACCCAAACTCATCAGTTCTTCTCCATTTTTCAAAACACCTTCTGCCTTTTTAATTGCTTTGCGAACTCCAAAACAAAAACCTGAATTCGATTCAATTTCAACACTTAATTGCAACATCATTCTTTTTTATAAACTTATGTAAAGGTAAAAATAAAATCAATAATAAAAGCAGAAATGCTCATAAAAACTAAAATCGCCATTTGTTATATAAAAAATCGCTAATTTTTTCCTTCAAAAAAAAAATCATTTAATTTAAACACAGATTTAATTTAAACACAGATTTTCTGTAAGTCAAAAAAAATAATTCAAAATAACCCGGAAGAATTTAAATAAATATAATTAAGAATTTTCTTGTCACATCATAATAATTGCTAAGTTTGTGCGCTTGTTTTAGCATAAAAAAATATTACTTACTAATTACAAAATATTATGAATAGCTCACAAAATAACCAAATTGACTTAAAAGTTTATGGAATTAATGATGTAGAAACAGTTTTCCATAACCTTTCTTACGACGATCTTTATGATCATGAAACCAATCCCAAGCTCGAAGGTTTTGAAAAAGGCTTTGTAACCAACACAGGTGCTGTTGCTGTTGATACCGGAATTTTCACCGGTCGTTCTCCTAAAGATAAATACATTGTTCGCGAATCAGAAAACGAAAACAATGTATGGTGGGCAAACCCTATTCGCAAAAGTTCAGATAACAAACCCATTACCGAAGAAGTTTGGGGACATTTGCAGGGGATAGCCAAAACTCAGCTCTCTGGTAAAAAACTCTATGTAACCGATGCATTTTGCGGTGCTAACGAAAACACCCGCATCAAAATTCGTGTGGTTTCCGAAATTGCATGGGCATCTCACTTTGTGAAAAACATGTTTATTCGTCCTACCGAAGAAGAACTTAAAGATTTCACACCCGATTACGTAATTCTTCATGCATGCAAAGCCACTAATCCTCAATATAAAGAGCAAGGTTTAAACTCCGATGTATTTGCCGCTTTCAATTTAAAAGAACGCATGGCAGTGATTGGCGGAACCTGGTATGGTGGCGAAATGAAAAAAGGTATTTTCTCTGTGATGAATTATTTTCTTCCGCTTCAGGGAATTTCTTCAATGCATTGTTCCGCCAATCAGGGACCTGATGGCGACACTGCTATATTCTTTGGATTGTCGGGCACCGGAAAAACCACCTTATCAGCCGATCCGAAACGCTTTTTGATTGGTGATGATGAGCATGGTTGGGATGATGATGGTATTTTTAATTTCGAAGGCGGATGTTATGCAAAATGCATCAACCTGAGCAAAGAAAATGAACCGGATATTTATAATGCCATCAAACGTGATGCTTTACTCGAAAACGTTGTTTTTGATGAAAATACCGGAGAAATTGATTTTGCTTCAGGTGCAAAAACCGAAAACACCAGAGTATCCTACCCTATTCATTTTATCAATAACATCGTAAAACCCGTATCGAAAGGCACTCATCCTAAGAATATTATTTTCTTAACTGCTGATGCTTTCGGAGTGTTGCCTCCGGTTGCCAAACTTACTTATGATCAAACCATGTATCATTTTTTAAGTGGTTATACAGCAAAAGTTGCCGGAACCGAACGCGGAATTAAAGAACCTACGCCCACATTTTCATCATGTTTCGGAGCCGCTTTTTTATTGTTACATCCAACCAAATATGCTCAGGAACTTGCAAAGAAAATGCAGCAACATGGTTCTTCCGCATATCTTGTTAATACAGGCTGGATAGAAGGTCCTTATGGCGTAGGTCGCCGCATTGACATTCCTTCCACCCGTGCCATTATCGATGCTATTTTGGATGGCTCACTCGAAAATGCAGAATACGAAGAACTCCCCATTTTTGGATTGATGATACCCAAAGCGGTGAATGGAGTGAATCCTAAGATTCTGAATCCACGCAACATCTGGGCAAATCCTGCCGATTGGGATATTAGCGCCCGTAATCTTGGCGAAAAGTTTATTAAGAATTTCGAAAATTTTACGGATAACGACGAAGGCAAACGGTTGGTTGCTGCGGGACCAAAAGTTTAAAAGTACTGTATCCTGTATTAAGAATACAGAATCAAATAAATATATAGTAGAGACAAGGCATACCTTGTCTCTACTATTTATTGCCGTTACTGATTCACGATCTTCCGTAAATTTTTATTCATCTGATCATCCGAAGTCAACAGATAAATTTTAAACAAATACGCAACTAATAAAATGATAATCAAATTCATAAACTGAAGTTAAACAACTGATATTGTCAATACTTAATTGAAAACTGAGGGAATTAATAAAAACGGGACGTTATTAATAAAAAACTGAGGAAATTAATAAAAATGGGACTTTATTAATAAAAAACCGAGGGAATTAATAAAAACGGGAGGTTATTATTAAAAAACTGAGGGAATTATTAAAAACGGGAGGTTATTATTAAAAACGGGAGGTTATTATTAAAAACGGGAGGTTATTAATAAAAATGAGACATTATTAATAAAAATGAGACATTATTAATAAAAACGGGAGGTTATTAATAAAAACCGTCAGTGGGTTAAGTTCTTATTGTTCAGAAAAGAAAGTACCAGTTTTTCAATCGTAAGCATAGCCGAATTATTTATAAGGTTTTCTTTGTCGCTTACTTTATGATAATCGTCTTCCATACCTGTAGTCAGAATCAATGCGGGAATATTTTTGGAAATAAAAGGAGAATGATCGCCTTCAGGCATTTCTGTAATTTTAACACTGATTTGATTTGTATCTTTAATGCACATTTTAAATTCTTTAGCCAGATTTGTATCACTACTTGCCACAAAAACCACAGGATTTATGGTATCGGCTCTGCCCACCATATCAAGATTTATGACGAATGAAATATTACTATCGCATACTAAACCACTATTTTCGAAATAATTGGACCCATATAAACCATCTTCATGTCCTGAAAAAGAAACAAAAATAAAATTAAAATTTTTATTGGCTAATGCTTTGATTCGATGAGCTAATACCAGCATAAGAGCCACACCGCTGGCATTATCGTCGGCACCATTATGAACATCATGCTTTCCATAAGAGCGCGAACGCTTTCCACCCAATCCCAAATGATCGTAATGTGCTGTAATTAGAATATTACAGGCAGCTTTATTATTAATTGATGCAACCACATTTCGGGTTTTTATTGCAATGAAATCTTTCAGATAAGTGAATTCCTGAAAATAGTTATCAGATTGCCAGGGTTTTATTTTTGCCAAACGAAATTCGGAAGCAATAAAATCTGAAGCCATTTTATCATATTTAGTCCCCGGTTCGCGACCTCCCATACTATCAGATGCTAGTATAGAAAGACAATGCTTCATGTATTTCTGATCTTCAGTCAGAAATTGCGACATCCCATTAACAGAAAACAAAAGCAATAAAGAAAAAGCCAGAAATATTTTGCGATGTATTTTCATAAAAAAAAGCGGGAATCATCCCGCTTCAATTTTATTTTTTCAACACTAAAATTTATTTGATTTTGGATTGGTATTTAGACTAGGAGGAGTATCGAACCTGAGTTTGTTTCCATCCCACCAAATAGGCTTTGCCGACTTATCTTTAATATTTTCGTTAAACATAACCCCTTTCATATTCACGTCAAAATCTTTATCTTTAATAGCTTCAGGCAATTTACTTACCTTATCAGCATCCACTCTTTTTGCTACAGCTATCCAGGTAAATTCAACATTCGATTGTCCGTTATGAAATTCTTTCACAGTGAAACCATCTTTATCAAACGAAACAATAAAAATCCCTTCGCATTCGCCTAAGGCAGAAACAGTAATGGTAGGATTTTCCTGAGATGAAATTAAATTTTGAAACGATTTATCGAAAGTTACTTTACAAACTCCGTTTACCAGTTTCGCTTTTCCATTACCATAAACTATTACTTCATTTGAGGTAACCGAATAGGCAGGCATGCGTTGGTTGTTGTTAGTAACAATATCAGCAGAAACGCCTGATGTATATTCATTTCCGAGATTGTAAGAAGCATATAAATCACCCATACTGGTAGAGCCAAATAACTCACCACGAGACCAGCTACCCATAAGTCCACCAATTGCACCTGTACCAATTCCTTGCAAAGTTGCATTAGGCATAAATCCTGCACCAGTCACAGCCGCTGCTGTAAAATATGCTCCATTTACTAATCCACCAGAAGTATAATATCCCAACGAACCCCAAGTTGCACCTACAACATTTGTTCCCAATACCGCCCCAGTCCTGAGAAAGATCGGAAGAGCGTCGTGTAGGGAAAGAGCGTTCAGAGCAATATAG
>CAYYQJ010000233.1:0-5409 GCA_964473775.1 uncultured Bacteroidales bacterium
ATATCCACGGCTCTGAACACTCTTTCCCTACACGACGCTCTTCCGATCTGCATAAAATAAAAACAAGACATTTTCCTAAGGCAAATTAATCGATTGAACAAAATAAACTTCGTTTTTGATAAATAAAAATCAAACTAGAAACTGATTGAAATCCAATTAAACTAGAAACTGATTGAAATCCAATTAAACCAGAACCATTTAATAAATAAAACGACTGCTTTTAATCCCTATTTTCTTCTCCCCTATTCTTAAAAAAACTTAACAAACATCTGTAAATAATGAGTCTGATTGTTTTTATTGCCTTATTTTTCCCAATTCTTTTGTGTGGCCTTTCTGTATTTTTATTTGAAACCGGAGAAAAAACGCTAAGGCTCATCCTTGCCTTTGGTGGTGCTTTTTTATTTTCACTAACTTTTGTAGAACTGATACCCGAAATATATTCCACTGAATCAGCTAAAATTGGGTTATTTGTTATGTTAGGCTTTTTTGTTCAATTGCTGTTAGATTTTCTAACCAAAGGGGTAGAACATGGTCATCATAGCCATCACGAGAAACTAAATCAGCCTTGTGGAAAAAAGCATGAACAAGTTGGCTTTGTTGGCATAATGATTGGAATTTGTATTCATTCATTTTTGGAAGGGATGCCTTTATCAAGCAATTTTCAGAATGCCCAACTACAGCATACTCTGTTGACAGGCATTATTATCCACAACATTCCAATTTCTATTGTTTTGGTTAGTTTGTTTTTACACACAGGTTTGCGAAAAAGTACTTCTGTAATCTTATTAGTAATATTCGCATTGTCTTCACCTCTTGGAACCATGACTAGTTACATACTTGGAGAGGGTTTTGTACAGAATATGGCTCACTTCTTCAATATCATTTTAGCAATGGTTGTTGGGATCTTTCTTCATATTTCTACAACAATATTATTTGAAACAGATGAAAAGCATAGTTTTAATCTGAAAAAGTTCGTGGTAATCCTATTAGGATTTATCACTACAATTATTTTATCTTTTTTCTTACACTAATCACTAAAATGCTTAATTTTGTATTCAAATACCCAAATTATTATTAAACTTAAAAACAGATATTTATGAGTACATTAGTTGGTAAAAAAGCTCCTGCTTTCAAAGCAGATGCAGTTGTTAATGGTTCAGAATTTGTAGAAAATTTCTCTCTGGAACAATTTATTGGAAAGAAACATGTAGTATTTTTCTTCTATCCTTTAGACTTCACTTTTGTTTGTCCTACCGAAATTCTAGCATTTCAGGAAAAACTTGGTGAATTTGAAAAAAGAGATACTGCCGTTATCGGTTGTTCTATTGATTCTAAATTTTCACACTGGGCATGGCTACAAACTGAAAAGAATAAAGGCGGCATTCAAGGTGTAAAATTTCCTTTGGTTGCTGATATTGCAAAAACTATTTCCGAAAATTATGGAGTTTTAGCAGGCGAATACGATTATGATGATGATGGCAATTTCGAATTCAGAGGCGCACCCGTTGCTTATCGCGGATTGTTCCTTATTGATAAAAATGGAATTGTAAGACATCAGTTAGTAAACGATTTACCTTTAGGCCGTAATGTGGATGAAGCCATTCGCATGGTGGATGCATTGCAGTTTTTTGAACAAAACGGAGAAGTTTGTCCTGCAAATTGGCACAAAGGAGACGAAGGTATGAAAGCCACTTCCGATGGTGTTGCCAGTTATTTAAGCAAACACTGATATTAATTTCAATATTGCATAAAGTTGCCTCAAACAGGCAACTTTTTTTTTATTAAGAAATAGGCATACAGCGCTTACTGAACATCTATGCCTATTTTTGCCCTGAAAAGCTTAATAGCTCACCCTATTTTTAAAAAAAAATATTATTTGCAAATTCTGGATTCACCCAGAGTAACTTTTATAATAGAATCTACATGAATCATTTTTCATGTCGCTCAGTTGGTGTGAAATTAATAACTCAAAACACCAACTTTCGAACCAACATAGCAACAATACTATCAGAAATTTTCATCTAAATTGAACCCCTTTGGTGATTATATCTTTTAAGCAACCTTTTGAATTTAATTCGTTCCTTTCAATTATTGCAGAGAATCGCTTTGAAAAATATTTTTAAAACCGTACAAACTTGAATTTTGAAAAAAGATTAAAAAAAAATAAATTTTTTTTTCATTACAAATAGAACATTATGCCAAGGTTAAGGAGCAATAAGGGCTATTCATAGTATTAATTGATAGTTATTTGTATTCAGAAATACTTTTTCTGAAAAAAAAATTGCAATTGTTAATAAAAATTTTTTTTCAACAAAATGTAATATTGACTGAATATGTACTATATTTGTACTAAAATTTAATAAAATATTAAAGAAATGAAATCAAGCCTAAAATTAGATGTGCAGAAAGTTGAATTTGCTGCCAAAAAAATTCGTACTATTACTCATCCAGCAAGAGTACAAATTATTAAACTATTAGAAGAAAATGACAAATTAAATGTGACTCAGATTTACGAAAAACTGAATATACTTCAGGCTGAGACATCACATCATTTGGCTCTTCTTAGAGAATATGGAATTTTGAAAAAAATTCGTCAGGGCAAAATGAGTATTTACTCACTTAACAAAGAAGTTCTGGAGAATATTATTCAAATTTCAGAAGACTTAAGCAAAAGATAATAGAAGTTTCGGACTTCTTATCTAACTAACAAACAAACCCTACTGGTAATAATACTATTATCAGCAGGGTTTGTTTGCTTTTATTACAACCTAATTTTTATTCGATAAAAATTTCAACCTTAATACAGCTTGTTCATTTTGAATCTTTAAAAGACTTAAAAATTCAAACAAAATTACCCTAATGATATTCCTAATTTAAGAATCTTGTATCCCTTTGAGATTTGTTATGCGTGAAATAATTCTGTTTTTCTAATCAGAAATATCCTATTTTTGCCAAAAATATTTCCATGCAGGGAAACCTTCGTTATACAATTCTATTTCTCATTTACAAAAATCTTCAGCTTAAATACAAGCACTCTGCATTGGGGTTTCTTTGGAGTATATTGCACCCGTTTCTTTATCTGCTCATCTTTCTTGCTATTTTTTCTGCAGCTTTTCCTCAAATTCAAAATTACCCGTTATATGTACTTAGTGGATTGGTTTTCTGGATATATTTTGCGGGTGGAACCATGCAATTAAGCTCTGTTTTTATTAAAAACGCCCATCTGATTAAATCTTTAAACATCAACAAAATCATATACCCAATAACCGAATTGGGGAGTGAGTTAGTGAGTTTTTTGCTGGGATTAATTCCTTTTATGGTGATGATGTATTTTCTGGGTTTGCATTACAGTTTTAATCTATTGTATATTATCCCCGTAATTCTTTTGTTTTCTATTTTTATTTTCTCAGTCGGTTTAATTTTAGGTTCACTTAATGTGTTTTTCAGAGATGTTGGCATACTTTGGACAACAATTAACCCGGCCCTTTTCTATTTATCTCCAATAGCTTATTCATTTAAAATTGTACCCGAACGATTTAAGTTTATTGTAAAATACAATCCTTTATACCATTTTATGGAACTTGTTCGCAATGTTTTATACGATGGTCAGGCCCCGTCCTTACATTATGTGGGCAGATGTCTTATGATAACTGTTGCTACAGCTATTATTGCATTTCTTGTTTATCGTAAAACACGAAATGGTTTTATTTCTAACTTGTAAACCTTATGGATTCAATCATCAAACTTGAAAATGTTTCTGTAAGTTATTTGCAAAATCGCAAAGGGGTGCATTCGATTAAGGATTTTGTGTTAAAAGCATCTTTCATCTCTCCTTTTCAGAAGCATAGGGTATTACACGATATTAATCTCGAAATTTATAAAGGGGAATCTGTAGGTATTTTAGGGCCTAATGGTTGTGGTAAAAGCACTTTGTTGCGCACAATAGCCGGAATTATTGTTCCTGAGAAAGGAAAAATACAAGTAAATGTTTCAATTTCTCCATTGCTTACATTAGGTGCAGGTATAGAACTCGAACTTTCAGGTTACGAAAATATGCGCATTGCTCTGGCTCTTTCAGGCAATTACGGAAAAGCTGTTCGTGCCGAAATGATTGATAAAGTGAGCGCTTTTGCAGAATTAACAAATGAACAACTCCGAATGCCAGCCAAAATGTATTCAACAGGTATGCTTGCCCGCCTGGCATTTAGCAGTGTTATGACAGCGCAACCGGAACTACTGATGGTAGATGAGGTTTTAGCTGTAGGTGACAGAGGTTTTCAGAAAAAATGCATGAAACGTATTCATGAAATTATTGAAAATGGGGCTACTTTGTTATTCATTTCTCATAGCCCAAACGAAGTAAAAGAAATATGCCGCAGAGGAATTTGCATAAAAGAAGGCAAAATCATTTACGATGGCAAGTCGGAAAAAGCTGTTGATGTTTACGCAAAGCTTTTTTAATCTAACCTTTTCCGTTTCGTATTAAATCAACAAAGAATCTTATATTACACCTTTATACCGTCCAAGGTATTCTAATGTTGTTTTATTATTTATTGATACCTTTGCAAAAAAATTTTTAAGCTTTATGAAAAAAGTACTCGGTATAGGCAACGCTTTGGTTGATATCATGACAATTATTGAAGATGAACAAATTCTCGAACAATTTAATATCCAAAAAGGCAGTATGCAATTGGTTGATTCCGATTTTTCTGCAAAAATAATTGATAGTACCAAAGACCATAAAAAAGAACTTTCGTCGGGTGGGTCTGCGGCAAACACCATTCATGGACTTGCTAATTTAGGTGTTATTTCGTCGTTTATCGGAAAAACCGGAACTGATGCTTACGGACTTTTCTTTGCTGATGATATGGTTAAAATTGGAATTGAGCCTATTTTATTAAAAGGAAATATTAGTACCGGATGCGCTATTGCATTGATTAGTCCTGATTCGGAAAGAACCTTTGCTACGCACTTAGGTGCAGCAGTTCAGCTTTCTGCTGAAGATTTAAATCATGAAATGTTTCAGGGTTACGACTATTTCTATATCGAAGGTTATTTGGTTCAAAACAGAGAATTGATTGAAACCGCAGTGAAAATTGCCAAACAGAACAATATAAAGGTATGCATTGATTTGGCTAGTTTCAATGTGGTTGAACAAAATCTTGATTTTTTAAAGGATTTGGTAATAAATTATGTTGATATTGTTTTTGCCAATCAGGAAGAAGCCAAAGCTTTTACCGGAAAAGAACCTGAAGAAGCCATAAAAATTATTGCTAAAATGTGCGAAATTGCTGTAGTTAAAACCGGACCCCAAGGTTCGCTGGTGATGCAAGGCGATAAATTATATAAAATTGAACCTATTAGCTGCACTTCTGTAGATACCACCGGAGCAGGTGATTTTTTTGCCGC
>CAYYQJ010000234.1:0-5373 GCA_964473775.1 uncultured Bacteroidales bacterium
TATACATGTGGCAGAAGACCCTATAGATGAAACCTATAATCACAGCAAATATGGCCGCTCGGTGATTGAAAGATTGGCCGGATATGGATTGCTTGCCACTTCAAAAACCATTTTAAGTCATTGTTTGCATATTGATAATGTAGAGCGAAACCAGATAGCCAATTCGCCTGTTTGGGTAGCTCAAAATACGGATAGTAATTTGAACAATAAAGTAGGTTTTTTTAACTCTGCAGGTATTGCAAAGAATGTAATGTTGGGCACCGATGGAATTCACAGTGATATGTTGAAAAGCGCTAAATCGGCCTTTTTCGTAGGGCAGAATTTTGATAATATTGATTATGCCGAAACCTGGAGGCGTTTGCGCAATGTACATCGCTATATTGCTACCAATCAGTTTTCGGGTGATGCCGAAGACAATCTGGTGGTGATGGACTACAATCCGCCCACCGACCTAAATGAGAATAATTTTTTAAGCCATTTTATTTTCAGCCTAGAATCAAAACACATACAGCATGTGATATCAGATGGAAACCTGATTGTGAAAGACCGGAAAGTGCTAACGGTGAATGAGGATGAGGTTATGCAACATTGTAGGGTACTTAGTAAGGTATTGTGGAAGAAAATGGCCAATTAACATTGATAGAAGATGATTACGCTGATTAAAAACGCAACTATCGTAAATGATGATAAAATCTTCAAAAGCGATATGGTGCTTACTGAAGGGAAAATTGTTTATATTGGAGAAGATGTCAGATTAAATGGAACCGATTACGAAACCATACAGGCCAAAGGGTTGTATGCATTTCCGGGAGGAATTGATCCTCATGTGCATCTATCACTCCCCACCCCTGCGGGAAATTCTACCGACAATTTTCGTTCGGGAAGCACAGCCGCCATTGCAGGTGGAACCACCACGATTATGGATTTTGTTACCCCCCATCGCGGTCAATCACTGATTGAAGCCTTGCTGGATAGAAAAAAGGAAGCCGAAAACTCTCTGATTGATTATGGTCTGCACATGGGTATTTCGGAATACAATGACAAAGTGGCTGAAGAAATACAAGAATGTATTCAACGTTATGGAGTTACTTCATTTAAAGCCTATCTGGCTTATAAAAACTCCATAGGCATTAACTACGTAGAGCTCGAAAAACTGATGCAACAACTTGCTTTTCATAATGCCTTGCTAATGGTGCATTGCGAGGACGGTGACGAAATTGAGCATTTGCAAAGGATTTATTTAGGCAAACAAAGAACTACGCCTTATTATCACATGATGTCGCGACCCGAAAATGTGGAATCAGATGCCGTCGCAAAAGTGTTAAGCCTGGTAGAATCTACTGGTTGCCGCACCTATCTGGTGCATATTTCTGCTAAAAAATCAATAGAACTTATAGCTGAATTCAAAAAAACCAATTTGGTTTATGCAGAAACCTGTCCGCAATATTTGCTGCTCGACAAAGAAAATTACGGAAAACTATGGCCTAAATCGCTGAAATATGTAATCAGTCCGCCTCTCCGTAACCAACTCAGCAGAGAAGCACTATGGAAAAATATCAGCATGGGCAATATAGATGTAATTGCCACCGACCATTGCCCGTTCAACACCCTTGGTCAAAAAGATATTGGGCTACACGATTTCACTAAAATACCCAGCGGAGCCGGTGGTATAGAGTATCGTTTGCCTTTACTTTATACCTATGGAGCCTTGGCTAAAAAAATTACAATGATGCAGTTTGTAGAACTAACTTCCGCTAAGGAAGCCAAAATATTTGGATTGTATCCTCAGAAAGGCAAAATTTCTATTGGCTCCGATGCCGACATTGTGTTGTGGAATCCTGATGTAGAAAGCAAAATAAAACGGGAAACCCAGTTCCAGCATTGCGATTCGAATATCTATGAAGGAATAGAAATTACAGGAGCCCCAGAATACGTATTCGTAAAAGGGGTAATTGCTTTCAAAAAAGGAGCCATTCAGGAAAACACACTGCAGGGTTCGTTTTTGCAATAGAAAGTTTTTTTTTACTCTTTTTTACTTCCGTTTTATGGAATTTTTCGGATATTGCATCTTATTCTTACTTTTAAATAAAATCGTATGAAATCTTTCAAAATTCTCGCACTGATTATTTTTGTAACTGTCACAACGCTTGCAGTTAATTCTATCCTTCCTGCTTTTGTTCATCCCAAAACCATCAACGACCTGGTTTCTCTCAATGATGATTATGTAAAACTTTGGTCTAAGGCTGATTCTTTAGTCAATAAAGGTCTCACCCGCTCGGCCATTGAAGTGGTACAGGTGATTTACACCAAAGCAAAAACCGAAAACAACACAGGAAACTTTGTGAAAGCGGTGATCTATAAACTGAAACTGGAATCGAACATCAGCGAAGATGATTACATCAAAGAAATCAACACCCTGAATCAGGAGGCCTCGGAGTGTCAGTTTCCCATCAAGCCTGTGATGCACTCTATGATAGCCGAAGTGTATTGGAAATATTATCAGACGAACCGCTATAAATTTCTGAACCGTACCGAAACAGTGAACTTTGTGCCCGAGGATATCCGCACCTGGGATTTACGTAAAATCATTGAGCAGGTGATAAAAAACTACCAGTTATCTCTTACGGATATTGATAATCTGAAGAAGACTTCTATCAATATTTACGATCCCATTCTGATAAAACAATATTCCAATTCCAGCGAGTTTCGTCCAACGTTGTACGATTTTCTTGCCCATCGTGCCATCGACTTTTTTATGAACGAAGAGCCCGGACTGGTAAGCCCCGTCAATGGTTTTGAAATAAACGATGCTGCTTATTTTCAGCCTTGCGAACAGTTTGTTAATTATAAAATCACTACCGAAGACACTTATAATCTGCGCTATTATGCAGCCATCATGTTGCAGGACCTGCTGCGTTTTCATAAAGACGATTCCAATCCACAGGTTTTGATAGATAATGATTTGAAACGACTTAAATTCGTAAAACAGAAATCCATTCTTCCTGAAAAAGACACCTTATACATGCAGGCCCTGGAAAGCCTGGAGAAGAAATTCGAAACCTTTCCTTCATCCACCGAAGTTACTTACGAAATTGCCAACTATTATTATTTGCAAGGCAGCAATTACCCAACCACCAACGACGAAAACGATAGATGGAAACTAAAGAAAGCTTATAGTATCTGCGCTAAAGCCATAGATAAATATCCTGACGCCTTCGGCTCCATAAACTGCAAATACCTGCAATCAAAAATCACAGAGAAATCCCTGTCGCTTACTGCCGAAGAGGTAAATCAACCTCAGAAACCCTTCCTGGGATTGCTCAATTATAAAAACCTGAACATGGTTTATGTTCGCATCGCTAAAATCAGTTATCAGTGGAACGACAATCTGAATGAAGATTATTATTATGGTGATAAAATAGTAAAACAATATCTGAAGCAGCCAGTGGTAAAAGAATTCACAGTGAACCTTACCAACCCTCAGGATTATCAGAATCATACTACCGAGATTAAAATACCGGAACTTGAAAAAGGTTTCTATGTGATTTTGGTTGGTACCGATAAAAACTTCTCATACACCAACGAAGCAGTGGCCTATACCACCGTATGGATTTCCGATCTGGCTTACATAAAAAGAACCTTGACCAATGGAAGCGTTCAGTTTTTGGTCACTAACCGCAATTCAGGTGAACCCTTGCAGGGTGTAGGAGCTCAGATTTATGCTCAGACTTATAATTACACAACACGAAAATATGAGTTCCAGAAAACCGAATACTGTACCTCCAATGCCGATGGTATGTTCACCACCACCCCTCATGGCAATAATTATTACACCTATTTTGCTGAGTTAAACTACAATCGCGACCAGTTAAAATCCGATGCTTTCTATCAATATCGGAACAACAATTATACCTCTAAGAAGTACAACAAAACCATTTACTTCACCGACCGCGGCATTTATCGCCCTGGGCAAACCGTTTATTTTAAAGGCATATTGATGGAAACCGATGGACTGACTACGGAAATTAAACCCGGAGTTGAAACCACCGTAACATTATACGATGTAAATTATCAGAAAGTATCCGAACAAAAACTCGTGAGCAACGAATACGGCACTTTCAGTGGCAATTTTATGATTCCACAAGGATTGCTCAACGGTCAGATGCATATTGGCGATGCCTGGGGCAATTTATATTTCTCTGTTGAGGAATACAAAAGGCCGAAATTCGAAGTAGGCTTCGACCCCATAAAAGGCACTTACAAACTAGGCGAAAAAGTAACAGTGAAAGGCACCGCCAAAGCCTATGCAGGCTCCAACATCGACAATGCCCAGGTGAAATACCGCGTGTTACGCACAGCCTCCTTCCCTTATTGGTGGTATTATTGGTATGGATATTATCCTTCCTCTCCCAAAATGGAAATAACCCATGGCACCACAACCACCAACGATTTGGGCGAATTCACCATTGATTTCAATGCCGTTCCCGATTATAAAGTGAGCAAGAAATCCAATCCCACTTTCACCTATCAGGTGATGGCAGATGTTACCGACCAAAACGGAGAAACCCAATCTGACCAAACATACGTAAATGTGGCCTATAAATCCCTGAATGTAGCGGTAAATCTCCCCGACGAAATCGAAAAAAGCGACGATTCCAAATACGTGATTGCCACCACCAACCTTAGCGGTACTTATGAATATGCCAAAGGCAAAATTGTGATATCGCGCTTAAAACAACCCGAAAAACTCTTCCGCAGCGCACTGTGGAAAAAGCCGGATATGCCTCAGATTTCCAAAGAAGAATACTACAAGTTGTTTCCTAATGATATGTATGACGACGAAAACAACACCTCCAAATGGCCAAAAGAAGCCGAGGTGCTGAACCTGAAATTCGATACTCAGAAAGATTCTTTGCTTACCTTAAAAAACATGGCCTCCTGGCCCTCGGGGCAATATGCACTTGAAATCACCTCTACCGATAAATTCGGCGAGCAGGTGCAGTCATACTCTTATTTTACTGTGTATTCCAACAACGATAAAACCATTCCATTAAATCAGTTCGACTGGTTTTCGACCATCAAGGCCAAAGGCGAACCGGGCGAAGAAGCCAGCTTTTTGATAGGCAGCAAAGCATCAAACGTAAAGGTGTTGATGGAAGTAGAAGTAAAAAACCAGATCGTTCAAAAGGAATGGCTGACACTGAATGACGAAGTCAGGAAAATCAATTTCCCTATCAAAGAAGAATACAGAGGCAATTTTGCCGCTCACTTCACCTTTGTCAAGGGCGGAAGGTCATATAAACACGATGTTACCATCGAAGTGCCTTACACCAACAAACAACTTGATATCACTTTCGAAAGCTTCCGCAATAA
>CAYYQJ010000235.1:0-5352 GCA_964473775.1 uncultured Bacteroidales bacterium
TAAAACTCCTGAATTTGTGATGGTCCATCATAATAAATATTTTGTTCAACCAAAACACGATGCACTTTTTTGCCTTCGGCTTTGGTTTGAGGAGTAACGAGTTGCATACCCAGAATACCTTTGGCCAGATCGTAAACTTCGTTGATGTTTTTTGCAATTTTCACACCGCCGCCTTTACCGCGACCTCCGGCATGTATTTGTGCCTTTACGGCAAATTTTTCGGAACCTGTTGCCGACTGAATAGCATGCGCTGCTTCATTGGCTTCATCGGGTGTAATAGCTAATTTCCCTTCGGGAACATTCACATTGTACTGCCTAAGCAGTTGTTTAGCTTGGTATTCATGTAAATTCATGCGGTGATTTTTTAGACACCAAAAATAGATAAAAATTTAGTTGTGGGATATTGATATTTATTAGTGAAAAATGGGAGTTGGAAGGGGTTGGAAGTCGGTAAACAGAATCGCCGTAGAGACAAGGCATGCCTTGTCTCTGCAGAAAATCCATCTTCTCATTTATTTTCATTTATTTCTTCCCATCTCCAAGGTATTTTATATTTTCGCAAGGTGAATTTTGTAATAAAAAAATATTTTCTTTTGTGTGTGTTGATGTTGCTTTACTGTACAGGTATTCAGGCACAACACAAAATTGCCAATGCTACCAGAGTATTTACACCTCCGTCAATTGATGGCATGTTGGATGATGCTGCATGGAAAATGTGCGACACCATCAGCGATTTCACTCAATATGTCCCCAATTATAAAGTAAAACCAACCCAGAAAACCGTTGTTAGAATTGCTTATGATGATAATGCCATTTATATTGGAGCAATGATGTACGACTCTGCGCCTGATAGCATTCTGCATCAGTTAGGCAATCGCGATGACGATTTGAATGCAGATAAATTTGCCGTTCAGTTCGACACCTACAATATGCAAACCGATGCTTATGTGTTTATTGTCTGGGCCTCGGGTGTGCAATATGATTACCGGCATACGGATTATACCTACAATGCCGTTTGGCAAAGTGCGGTAAAAATAACGGATAAAGGATGGATGTGTGAGATGAAGATAAACTATTCGGCCCTGAGATTTCCAAAAAATAAAGAACAGCGATGGGGCTTGCAACTATCGCGAGGCATACGCCGTCACCGCGAAACCGACCAATGGGCTTTGGAAGTGAAAAGTCAATCGAATATCATTGTTGATTGGGGGCGACTGGAAGGCATAAAAGATGTGAATCCATCCCTGCGGTTGTCGCTCACGCCGTTTATTTCGCTTTATGGCGACCATTATCCTTATAACGAGAAAGGCAAAAGCAACATTTCTACCTCTTTCAGCGGAGGACTTGATTTGAAATATGGCATCAACGAAAGTTTTACTATGGATGTAACTTTGCTGCCTGATTTCAGTCAGGTGCGATCCGATTATCAGGTAAAAAACATCTCTGCATTTGAAACCGTTTATCAGGAATACCGGCCTTTCTTCACCGAAGCCATTGACCTATTTAAGGAAGGCGATTTGTTTTATACCAGAAGAATAGGGCGAACACCTGATAATTATTATAATGTTGAAGATTCTTTAGAAACAGGCGAAAAAGTTAAGAAAAATCCGGGGCAGGCCAAACTAATCAATGCAATAAAATTCTCAGGACGTAATAAAAATGGAACGGCCATTGGCATTTTCAATGCGATAACCAACAATATGTATGCAACCGTTGAAGACTCTTTGGGCAACCGACGTAAAATTCTTACGGAGCCTTTGACCAACTACAGCATTTTTGTTTTCGACCAGATTTTTAAGCACAATTCCAAAATATATTTTGTCAACACCAATGTGGTTCGTGGGAAGAAGTATGATGATGCCAATGTTTCTTTGCTGGGATTTGTTGTGAATGATAAAAAAACTACTTATCAGGTTTCGGCATCAGGGGCATTGAGTCAGAAATATCATCGCATTGATACATCAAAAGATGATTACGTAAACAATCTGGGGTATAAATATGCCTTGTTTTTTGGCAAGGTGAGTGGTAAATTTCAGTTTAATGTGTATCGCAATGAAATGAACAATACATGGGATGCCAATGATTTAGGACTGACCTTGCAAAATAACCGTACCACCACAGGCACTTATTTTGCTTATACCATTTACGAACCTTTCTGGAAGTTCCGGAATATGAATACCAATGCCAACATCTATTATATCGAGAACTTTCTCACAAAAAAAATAGAAGAATTTCAGTTGGGATTGAGCAATAATTTCAATACAAAAAATTACCTGACCGTATGGGAAAATTTCTCCATTAGTCCACTTCATGTAAATAATTATGCAGAAACCCGAACACCGGGCAGATACTTTGTGGCGGATAAATGGTGGTATGGCAATGCTGGATTTTCTACTGATTATAGAAAACTCTTTGCACTGGATGGGAATTTTGAATACTGGCAGGATATTGATGGCGATTCTTATTACTATAGCATTAATGCCTCGCCCATCTTCAGAATATCCAATCATTTTCTTCTGAATTTGCTTTCAGATTATTCCGAAAGTGTTAATGATATAGGCTTTGCAGATAACGATGATTTGGGGAATATCATTTTTGGGAAACGGGATATCACTTCAGTTGAAAATAAATTTACGGCGCGGTATATCTTTAAAAATAATCTTTCGCTGAGTCTTATTGCCCGTCATTATTGGTCGAAAGGGCGATATTCTGAGTTTTATAAACTTTCTACTGACGGCATGCTGATAACCGACCCTGATTATAATCCCGTGGGCGACTACGATTTCAACTTTAATGCTTTTAATATCGACCTGATGTTTTACTGGGAATTTGCCCCCGGAAGCAGTCTGAATGTTACCTTTAAAAATAATATCTCACAGGATGGTCAGGAGGTGAATCCATCCTACTTCAAAAATTTTAGTCAGGTGTTCGCCGAAAAAGAGCTAAATTCGCTCTCTGTTAAATTGCTTTATTACCTCGATTATCAAAATGTGAGGAAAGTCGTTAAAAAGAAAAAGAAATAAAAACTCATGATTAAAGCTCAGAATATAACCAAGTCCTACAACTCTTTGAAGGTATTAAAGGGGATTGACCTCACCATTACCAAAGGAGAAATTGTGGCCATTGTGGGCGCTTCGGGTGCCGGAAAAAGCACCTTGCTGCACATCATTGGCACTTTAGACCGACCCGATTCAGGCACTCTTGAAATGAACGGGGTGAACATTTCGGCTTTAAACGAAAAAAAACTTTCTGCTTTCCGCAATAAGAACATCGGATTTGTTTTTCAGTTTCATCATTTATTACCTGAGTTTACGGCTTTAGAAAATGTTTGCATCCCTGCTTATATTGCTCATGTTTCTAAAAAAGAAGCCGAAAAAAGAGCCAAAGATTTGCTTGATTTTCTGGGATTGCATGACAGATTAACGCATAAACCTTCGCAGCTTTCGGGTGGCGAGCAACAGAGGGTGGCAGTGGCCCGTGCTTTAATCAACCATCCGGATGTGGTGCTTGCCGACGAGCCTTCGGGCAATCTGGATTCGGAAAATGCAAAAGAATTGCACCAGTTGTTTTTCAACCTGCGCGAAAAATTTAATCAGACATTTGTGATTGTTACTCATAACAATGAGTTTGCGGATATGTCGGACCGCAAGCTCATGATGAAAGACGGAAATTTCGTCAAATAAAAAAAAGCAGCCCGAAATTCAGACTGCTTTTTTAAGTGCAAAAAAGACAAATTATTTTAAGAGAATGTCGTTGATGGCCTGAACAAACTGTGGTTTAGGCATAGCACCCATCGACATCTGAGGTTGTCCTTCCAACGGGCAGAAAAGAATACTAGGTATGCTTTTGATGCCGAACATACCTGCCAGTTCCTGCTGTTCTTCGGTATCTACTTTGTATATTTCAACCTTGCCGGCAAATTCTACAGAAAGTTCTTCCATGATGGGAGCCACCATTTTACAGGGGCCGCACCAGTCGGCATAAAAGTCGATTACGCAGGGTAAGCTGCCTTTATATTTCCATTCTTTTTCGTTTTCAAAATCGAATACTTTTTCTTTAAAAGTTTCTTTGGTTAAGTGTTCCATGGTTATGTTTTGTTTTTTGTGATTAGTGATTGGTCATTGGGCATTGGTCATTGGTCATTGGTCATTAGTCATTGGTGTATTCAGAATACTTAATAAACTTAATATACTTAATAAACTTAATAAACTCAATAAACCTAATCCCCTATTTCTTAAGAAGCACCGTCTGAATGGCTTTTACATATTCTTCTTTAGGATTCAGGCCTACCATTGATTTCGATTCGCCGGTCATGGGAATAAAAAATACAGCGGGAATACCATCTATATTGAAAAATGCAGAAACATTCGGATTCTGGTCGGTGTTTACTTTGTAGATATAAATCTGGTCTTTATATTCAGCAGCCAGTTCTTCCATCACAGGTGCAAGGCGTTTGCAGGGGCCGCACCAATCGGCATAAAAATCGATGATGCATGGCTTGTTGCCTACATATTTCCATTCTTTACCGGAAGTGAAATCGAACACACTGGTTTTAAAAGTGGCTTCGGTTAAATAAATGGGCTTGGCAGTTTCCTGATCTGTTGAAGCGGCAGCAGTTGACTTATTTTCATCTACTTTATTGGTAGCAGTGTTGTTGCATGAAGCCAAAAATATGACTGTAGCCACTAGAATAAAAAGTTTCTTCATGATGTTTTTTTTGCAAAGGTAAAACTATTTTTCAATTAATAGCGCATTAGTATCACTTTTTTTCTAACTTTGCCGAAAAATCAAACATGACCAGAATTTTTGAAGGGATAACTCCTGAAGTATTTTTCGAACAATATTCCACCCCCGAGGCCTGCTATCATTTCCTGGAAAACAGCAAATGGGGCAGCGGATTTGTTTGCCGGAAATGTGGTCATACCAATTATTGTTCGGGGAAAAAAGCCTTTTCGAGGCGGTGCACGCGATGCAAAGCCGAAGAATCGGTTACTGCCAACACGGTTTTTCATAATTGCCGCTTGCCTATCACAGATGCCTTTAGGGTGTTGTTTTCTATTTGTTGCAATCCGAACATCTCGGCCTACAAAATTTCGAAAGACGAATGCATACGACAAATGACCTGCTGGAAATTACGCAAAAAGATAGTTAGCTGGATGGAGAAAAAAGGGGAGATTGTTGAATAGGGAGATGAGGGTGAATCAATAGCTCCGCCCTTCAGGGCGGTGAATGATTGATTGTATAATGATGGCTTCAGCCAAAACTACTATTTATCTCCCTTACGACAGCGATAACAACCAATAACTCAACAACCAAATAAATAATCGCTTCTCTAAAAAAAATTATGCAGGC
>CAYYQJ010000236.1:0-5341 GCA_964473775.1 uncultured Bacteroidales bacterium
AGATAGCTTCAGGTGACTGGAGTTCAGACGTGTGCTCTTCCGATCTGAATTGCTCTGGACAGGGAATGATTATTTTGGCGGCATCAACGATTTCTTTAAAAGCGTGGAAGAACAAAGCTACAAAATTCAGTATCGTGTGATGATGGCCCGCTATCGTGGAAAAACAGTTTGCCCCGATTGCAAAGGAACCCGCCTGCGCAAAGATGCTACCTATGTAAAGATTGCCGGAAAATCTATAGTAGATCTTGTGTTGATGCCTTTCGACAAATCACAGGAATTCTTCAAAAACATTCAGTTGGGCGAATACGACCAACAAGTCAGCAAACGTATTCTGCCCGAAATCATTCACCGCATACAGTTTTTAATGGATGTGGGCCTGCCCTATCTTACCTTAAACCGCGCATCCAACAGTCTTTCGGGAGGCGAATCCCAACGCATCAATCTGGCAACAGCTCTCGGCAGCAGTCTCGTAGGTTCCATGTACATCCTCGACGAACCAAGCATCGGCCTACATCCCCGCGATACTAGCCGATTGATAGAAGTATTAAAACGACTGCGTAATATTGGTAACACAGTGATTGTGGTTGAACACGACGAAGACATCATCCGCACCGCCGATCATATCATTGATATTGGCCCTCTGGCCGGAAGTCATGGTGGCGAACTGGTTTTTGCAGGCAATTATCAGGATTTGATGCTTCACACAACTTCCCTCACATCAAAATACCTCAACAAAACCACCTCCATCCCATTGCCAAAAATCCGCAATCCCTGGAAACAATACATTGAAGTCATCGGTGCTCACGAAAACAATCTCAAAAACATCAACGTAAAGTTCCCCTTAAAAGTGCTTACCATCGTTACTGGTGTCAGCGGTTCAGGGAAAACAACACTGGTGAAGAAAACATTAAATTCCGCTTTGAAAAAGATTTATGGCGGGCATTCTGATAAAACCGGAAAGCTATCAAAATTAGGTGGCGACATCGACCGCATCACCAATGTAGAATACGTAGATCAGAATCCCATAGGAAAATCATCCCGCTCCAATCCTGCCACTTATATCAAAGCTTACGACGACATCCGTGCTTTGTATTGCGATCAGCAATTGGCTAAAGTAAGAGGTTTTAAACCCGGTTATTTTTCTTTTAATATTCCCGGAGGCAGATGCGAAGAATGTCAGGGCGATGGTTTTGTGACCATTGAAATGCAGTTTATGGCCGACATTTACCTCAAATGCGAAAGCTGCGAAGGAAAACGTTTTAAAGACGAGGTGTTGGATATTTACTGGAAAGGTAAAAACATCACCGATATTCTCGACATGACCGTCAACGAATCGCTGGAGTTCTTCTGCGATACCGACAAAAAGAGCACCCTCTCCAACCGTATCTACGAAAAGTTGTTGCCCCTCGCTTCCGTAGGCCTGGGATATCTCAAACTCGGACAACCATGCAGCACCTTAAGCGGTGGGGAGGCACAGCGTTTAAAACTCGCTACCTTTCTCACCAAAGGCAATGTGGACAAACCCACCCTCTTTATTTTTGATGAGCCAACCACCGGCCTTCACATGCACGACATCCACAAATTGTACGAAGCTTTTACAGCCCTCATTGCCAACGGACATACCATCATTGTGATTGAACACAATATGGAACTCATAAAATGTGCCGACTGGATTATAGATATGGGCCCCGAAGGCGGCGATGCAGGCGGCAACATAGTGTTTGAAGGAACCCCCGAAGATCTGGCAAAATGCGAAGAATCGTTTACGGGGAGGTATATGATTGAAAAGCTTTGAGAGGGAAGGAAGTGGCTAAAATTTGTAGAATTGAAAGTAGGGGCTAATTGCATTCACCATTTATTTTTTCATTCATCCGCCGTTAATTTGAAATTATTCTCAATCTAAAATGTTCAATTTTCAAATGTTGCAATAAAGCGTCTTCATTGATTCCAAATTAACCATTGAACTCTAATCTTTATTAGAGTTACTGGTTAAATCTTTAATTTCTGCTATCAATTCAATCAACTCATTATTTTTCAAGTTTGCGTATTCAGATTTGTCAAAAATAGTAACAAGACCAACAATCTTTAATTCTTCAACGGTTCGACTTAACCTAATAATAATGTGAGTAATCACTCTTATTCCACCTCTTTTTCCTTTGCCTTTGCTTTTAACAGCTATTCTGATTTTATAACAATTATTGCCTAATGAAATTCCTGATTCAGGTTTTTCAATAAGTTGTTTTTCCAAGAGCAAAAGCTCATTCTTAAGAGATGGATATTTCTTTAATAAACGTTTTGTTTTTTTTCGAAAAGTCTCAGAAGTAATGACTCTAACTTTCATTCAGAAATTCAGATAAAGTTATTTCTTTTGATTTTTCTTGTTCGATAGCTATCAAATCCAATAAACCATCTGTTATTTCTTTTTTCAAGGGAGCCAGATGTTTTAGTCTTGTATAATCCTGTAACAATTTAATCCACTCTTTATATGGGATTTGAACCGCAGTTTTTTCTCCGTGTTCATTGGTCAGGTATTGTATTTTAATAGTTGACTGCATCTTTTTTTATTTTTGATACAAAGTTACGAAAATTATTCTTTATCCCATCCGTTTTCTATTCAAACTCTGTTAAATCCAATTCATCTCCGTGCGTCAGTGTATTATTATTCTTAACATGAGCATACACTTCTGAAAGAGTAACAGGTTTATTGAAATGATGTTTTACACCTAATTGTTGCGCCAGACGATTTGCATCCAGTGCAGTCATAGCTTTAAACTCTTTACGGGCTATTAATCTGCCAGGGCGCAAAAGAGCTTTATCCAACTCCTTCACTTTAACATTAAAGGTACAAATGATTTGCAGTTTCAACATGTCGTTCAGTATTCCGTCGGTCATGTTCAATAGATTTGAAATGCCCATCACACGACCTTCGCCCTGACGTGAAGCCAGCAATGGTTCAGCATCTTCAATCAGCAAAACACAGAAATTTCCTTTTAATGATTGATTTGCCAATTCTTTGGCAAGAAATGTTATGAAGTAAGGATCAACCAGCCGGTCCACCATATTAGGTGGCATATAAATGACTACCTTATTTTTGGAAGTCATTTTGCGAAGCAAGTGACGAATATAAAATGTTTTTCCTGTTCCGGGCAAGCCATGAAACAACACCAATCCCTTGGATTGTTTTTCAAACCGCCCCATCAACTCATTATGAAACTTTTCAAAACCATAGCCATAATGCATATCCAAATCCTTTATAAGAAAATTATCATAAACGGGATACGATTTCAGGAGGAAATTGCCATTAGGTCCAACCTCAACCATTGATATTTCAGGCTTATCGGGCAATGTTTCGAGGATACATAACTCCATAATACTGCGAAGCGTTGATTCAAAATCTTCATCGCGTTTGCCTGATGTCAAACTGGGACGCAACAAGGTTAGCGTAGCAATATGTACACCTCCATCATAATCATAAATTGAATGACGAATAAAATCAGGTATCTTATACTCAGCATCGTCATAAACGCTTATTGGCGAAGTTTGAAGTACATATCCCCGGTTAGGAAAGATAAGGGTAAAACGCTCCATACTATTTTCTTCATAAGCAAAATCTCGTTCCTGACGGGAATGAATCAATTCTGCATCCATTTCGTCACGCAACGTATAATACAAAGCCCTAACTTCAAAATCATCATCATTAAAATGAACTAATGTTGGAATATCATTGTTGACCAGTGAATAATACTTCATAAGCGGAAATACATCCAATGTAGCCACTTCTGTCAGCCAACGCACCAGTTCAGGATCCATATTACGTATCTTTGGAGCTGGATTTTCGAACATTTTCCTTACTTTTTCTTCGGCAACTCTTCTTTCCCATTCGCTAATATTCTTGTGTGTATAAGCATATTCTATTGGATTTGCTTTTACATGTTCCTTGTTGGAAGGTTTTTCTTCTTCGCCAAAATAGTTGATTTCGCGAAATACCATGCCTAAAGGTACGCTATTATAGAATTTAATTTTGGTTATCCAATTGCCATGTGCATCGTGTTCTATTAAAGCTTCATCAAGTTCTACCCAATCTGAATACAAATTATCATCCTGCCCAATCTTTTTGCCTTCATGGTCGTACATATTACGATGACGACTCGTTTCTTTTACACTTCCATCAGCATTCAACATGGTGCGCTCACACTCATGATGATGCGAATCGTATTTTATCTTTGCCCAATAGGTTACCTCTCCATCTACTTTTGTTCGTTTATCTTCTGTTTTCTCATTTAGTTCGTTGAAAACATTAACCATTGTTTCGGTAAGGTTCATTTGAGGTCCATAAGTTTCCATAATTATCAGATTTCCTCTATCATCGTATTTACGAGTGTGCCCACCGGTGAATACATTTTTACCATCATAATTCAACATTTCAATTAGTCGGCCTGCTTCATCATATTTTTTTTTACTATGAGATTCACGTTCTCTATTCTCAAAATAAGTTTCAGAAACCAAAAGTTGTTCATTAAATAGTTCTATTACCGAAGAATCTTCGTGCCAGTGGTGCTCTTGTTTATATTTTTTACCATTTTCGTCAAACCATGCAGTAATAGTATCATCAATATGAATATCAACAAGCATTTCGCCCTGAACAATACATCCGGATTGAAAACTTGCTTTACACACATATTGTTCAACCTTTTGAACCGGACCTTTAAGTTCGCATTCACTTGTTGTTTTGCTATGATACAGTTCTAATCTGCCTTTTGAGATTACACTAAACTCGATATTTGCTTTTTTCATAATTCGTATTTGGTATTGGTATATTGTATAAGGTAGATGGAGTATGGCAGATAGTAAATAGTAGTTTAGTATCAAGTATCAGTATCCATCATGACAACAAAGATAATACAATTCGACAATATAGCAATTCAGCCATTAATCATTAATCATTCCTTCACAAACTTCTTCACCACACTTCCTTCAGGATTATTTAGTCTGATAAAATATAAACCACTTGGCAAGTTGCTGATGTTTATTTCTTCTTTTGAAGATGAAAAATCTCTTTGCAATAAGCATTCTCCTACAATATTAAAGATTGATAAGTTGAGATTTTGTTTTGAATCACATTCAATATTAATAGTAGTTGTAGCAGGATTGGGATAGATTTCTATGATTGCCTTTTGATTAGTTGCTGATTTAATACCTGATACGGTATCGCAAGAGCTTCCCATAAGCGCACCTAAATTATAATTAGGCATATTGGGCAAACCAAAAAAAGCATGATGTCCTCCAAGGTAAAAACTATTATGATGAAAATTACATGCTGAACCTATGGCATCTGGGTTTT
>CAYYQJ010000237.1:0-5317 GCA_964473775.1 uncultured Bacteroidales bacterium
CACGGCTCTGAACACTCTTTCCCTACACGACGCTCTTCCGATCTACCAAAAAATACATTAATTACCTACCGCTTTTAGTTCTGTTTTTATTACTGAATAATGCAGCCCATGCGCAAATTCGTATCAGTTCGCCTTATTCATATTACGGTTTGGGCGAATTGCAAAACACTCATTCTGCTTATACCGAAAGTATGGGAGGGCTCAGCACTGCCATTCGAAATCCGGGTTTTATCAATGCGGCCAACCCGGCTTCTTACTCGGCTTTTGATACCAATTCTTTTGTGTTTAATGTAGGTGTAACCAGCAATTTCACTCAGCTGCAATCTGCTGTAACAACCCAACAATTCACCAACCATACTTCTATCAGTTATCTGATGTTTGGCATGCCTGTTACCCGTTGGTGCGGAATTTCGCTGGGATTGTTGCCCTATTCTAAAACAGGATATCAAACCGTGGTTAATGATACTTTGGATAATATCGGAAAAACTACCGAAAAATTTATTGGTAGCGGAGGGGTTAACCAGGCATTTATTGGAGCAGGTTTCCGTTTGTTTAAAGGCTTTTCTATTGGTGCCAATTTGAAATACATGTTTGGTAATACCAATAAATACATTTCGGTTTATACTCCCGATCAATCGTATTCTTTCAATATCAGAATGAAAAACGACATGCAGATTTCGAGTTTGTATTTCAACTACGGAATGCAATATCAAATCAATCTGAAGAAAAATTATGTGTTGGTGTTAGCAACAAAATTTGCCCTGCCTATGAATCTTACTGCCAAAAACTCTCAATTGGTTGAACGGTTTACGGCAAGTGGCGAAGTGGAAAGCGTTAAAGACACCCTGATTTTTACCGACAGCGAAAAAGGCAAAATTTATATGCCTCTGGCTGTTGGCGGAGGTTTTACCTTTGCAAAAAGAAACAACTGGATGTTTGGTGTTGATTTCGATTGGCAAAACTGGAACAAATTCAAGAGTTTCGGGTATGCTGATTCTATCAGCAACAGCTATAACATAAGTTTGGGTGGCGAATATACTCCCAAGAATACCATGGTGAGCAAATACTGGAAAAAAATGAAATATTCTTTCGGTTTTCATTATGGCGAAACCTATCTCGATTTGGGCGGCTCGCGCATCAACGATTTAAGTGTAAGCCTGGGCTTTGGATTCCCCATCTCAAAAATCGGAAGCATCATAAGTCTTGCAGTAGAAGCCGGCAAAAAAGGCAGCATTCAATCTAACATCATTCAGGAAAACTACGTAAAAATGACACTGGGCTTTTCGTTCCGCGAATTTTGGTTCTACAGGCCGAAACTCAATTAAACAATGAAAAATGCTTGGGCTATAAAATCGCTGATAGTTTTTGTTTTATCAGGCATTGTTGTTTTTTCTTATTCGTGTAAAAACAAAATGGAAGATATTAATGCCATTAAAATTACCGATACTTTCCCCATTTCTACTGGTGCCAATGTCGAGATTATTTACAGCGATTCGGCAAAAATTCAAACCATTATCAAAACCCCTTATTTAAAAACCTACGCCGGCAAAAATCCTTATAACGAAATGCCCAGAGGAATTAATGCCGTTTTTTATGATACCAATATGAAGGTTAAAACCCGCCTTACATCAAAATATGCCATTAAATACGAGAAAAGCGATGTGATGGAAGCCAAAAATGATGTGGTGGTGGTAAACGAAAAAGGCGAAAAACTAAACACCGAACATCTGATTTGGGATGCTAAAAAACGAAAAATCTATACCGATGTTTTTGTAAGAATCACCACTGCCGACAAAATATTTTTCGGTGATGGAATGGATGCCGACGATTCTTTTTTGAAATGGACCATTCGCAAACCCAGGGGCACTTTTTATATTAAAGACGAGGAGTTGAATTCTAAATAAAAGAACCATCTTTTTTTGATGCAAAACAATATTACCATAGCCATTGTTACCATTATATTTTCGGCATTTTTTTCCGGAATGGAGATTGCTTTTGTGTGTGCCAACAAACTGAAAATAGAATTAGACAAAAAAAACAAACTGCTTTCGGGTCGTATATTGGCAGCCTTCAGCAACCATTCGTCGGCTTTTATATCCACTATGTTGCTGGGAAACACCATTGCACTGGTAATTTACGGTATTGCCATGTCGCACATTCTCAAACCCGTTATCATTGCCATGCTTCCCGCTTATATCAGTTCCGAATTTTTTATCATGGTATTGCAAACGGCGCTTTCAACGCTGATGATTTTGTTTATAGCCGAATTTGCCCCCAAAGTATTGTTTCGCATCAACCCCAACAAGATGCTGAGAATATTTATTATACCCTTGTTTTTGTCGTATTATATTTTATTTCCGGTTCAGTTTGTATTTGTAAAAATATCGGAGTTTATATTGCGCTATGTGGTGAGGGTTAAGTTTAGCCAGAGCAAATACGAGTTCAATTTCACCGATTTGAATCATTACATACGCGAATATTCTGTTTCAGAATCCGACACCGAGCATTTTAATCCCGAAATTCAGATGTTTCAGAATGCTATGGATTTTGCACATACCAAGGTGCGCGAATGTATGATTCCGCGAAACGAAATCACCGGAATTGAAGAAACCGATACCATTAGCAATCTTACCGAAAAATTTATCAGTTCAGGACATTCAAAAATATTGGTGTTCAGGCAAAGCATTGATAATATTGTAGGATACGTTCATTCTTACGATATGTTTTCGAGGCCGCGAAGCATCAAAGCCATCAAAAAACCTGTGTTGATAGTGCCCGAAAGCATGTTGGCCAAAGATACCCTGCGCTTGTTTATCAATCAGCATAAAAGTTTGGCGGTGGTGGTTGACGAGTTTGGAGGCACCTCGGGCATGTTGGCCATGGAAGATTTGATTGAAGAAATTACAGGCGAAATTAACGACGAATTTGATGAACCCGATTTGATAGAAAAAATGACAGCCGAAAACGAATATGTGTTTTCGGGTCGTCTGGAAATTGATTATCTCAACAGCAAATACAAACTCGAAATTCCCGAAGGCGAAGAATACGAAACCCTGGCAGGTTTTATCATCTATCATCTGGAACGCATACCGCAAACAGGCGAAAAACTCAGCATTCATACCTACGATATCACCATCGTTAAAGGCAGCAACTCAAGAATCGATTTGGTGGAAATGAGGCGTGGGGAAGAGGGATAATGAGTAACTGACATGTACATGTTAGAGCACAAAATCTCAAATCTCAAAAAACAAATCTCAAATAAATTCCAAAATACAAATCACCATTTATTAATCAAAAATAAGAAAGCCCACCTCATTACAAGGCAGGCTCCTCTAATTTTTTATAAACTCAACTACAGAATTTCGAATTCAAAAGTTGCAGTTTCGGTTGGACTTGGATTTAATACCATCACGTATTTATCGCTTAAATCGCCCATTTCGGCAGCCTTGATTCGCCTTTTTGTGCCCGGTTCAGACAGATAAAATAATTCACCTATTTTATTGGTTTTTAGTTCAACCAAATAAAATTTCAAAGCAAATGAGTTGGGGTTGGTAATTTCTACTTCATCCTCTCTTCCAAAAGTATGTTTGCAAATGCAATAGGCTATTAAAGCTTGCAATTCTTTTGTAAATAATGCCTGATGAGGATTGCGGATACGATTCAGGTCGAAAAAAGTAGCAGCGAGTTGTGGTGTAGCACGATATTCATGAATAAATGTGCCCAAATTGCCATATTGAGCCACAGCCATTGCCACTCTTGCGGCATCCACACTCTGGCTTAAAAATGAGGTGTGCGAAATGCTTCCTTTCTGACCCAATAATATTTCATTTATTTGAGTGTAAAATAAATCAGCATCGTCTTTAACATCTGCAAGATCGGCATCAGTGCCAATTGCATTGCTCATTGATTTTATTGCAGCAATCATGTCATCCTGTTTGCCATTCTGGAAAGGCTTGCGACGATGCGGCATAATTGCCTTGTATTTCACAGTTTTAATATCATAAACATTTTGGATGCCAACATCCCATTGTCTGGCTTTTGTACCCATAAGTAATCTAAGCATTTGCTTCAGGTTAAGCGTTTCGCCTCCCTGCGAACCTTCCTGTGTAATCCAATTATCATGCTTGGTTACAAAATCAAGATGAAATGGTTCGTAACTATTCTTCATAGTTAAAATAAATGGTGTACCTACGCCTGAAAGTAATGCACCAAAATGAAAATTGGTAATTTTTAAAGCTTTAGAATAATTACCTTCTGTTGCGCTGTCAATCGGATTGATTAAATATTGCCATGGTCCCATAAAAAATGTTTTTAAATACTAACAATAGGTCGTTTAAAATTTTTACAAAGGTAATAATTAATTTGTATTATGAAACAATAAAACCATAATAATTTTATTTTGCTTCCATTTTTATTACAAGAAACATTTTTTTTATGCTCAATATAATTCCATACCCATAATCTATCTAATAGTAAAACAATACATTGTGACTAAAAATTAATTATACCGATTTTGTTTACTGCTAATTGAATTTAAAATGGCTTTTAAATAATCCATTTGCATCAAAAATAACAACTGAAAAAAATCTGCGCTAAAATGTGCTTACACCAATCTTGCCGAAAAATACAGGTGTAAGTACGTGCTTATACTAATCTCGCCAGAAAATATTGATGTAAGCACGTGCTTATACTTATCTTGCCAGGAAATATTGATGTAAGCACGTGCTTATACTTATCTCGCCAGAAAATATTGATGTAGGCACGTGCTTATACTAATCTCGCCGAAAAATATTGATGTAAGCATGTGCTTACACTAATCTTGCCACGAAATATTAGTGCAGGCACTTTTTAGCCACTATTCTACACAGGCATCAATTTGGAGGATATATTTATGTATTGATACAAGATGAAAAACCATTAACTGCCTATAAATCCAAAATAAATTTTCGGAAAATAATTTTTGAGTTTGATAAGATGTTGTGGGAAAATGATTAATTTTGGTAAAAAAACGGAAACCCATACTAATATGGCTAATTTGAATGGCTTTATAGGGAAAAAATGGATGGGATGAACAAGTTATGGTACATAATAAGAAATTCATGAGAGCAATTCTATCTATAATAATACTTTTGGGGATATCCTTCTGTTATAGTCGATCCGAAAAAAAAGATTACGCTTTATTTTTACAAGAGGTAATTGCCAAAAAAAACGATTATAAACGTCTTTATGTTAATGCTGATGTGTCAGCGAAAGATTCAATCATATCTGTAGCGAGGGCTTATTTGATAAATACAATATCCAATGATATTTTTCCATA
>CAYYQJ010000238.1:0-5317 GCA_964473775.1 uncultured Bacteroidales bacterium
GATTTGCCTGAAAGGGTTAGGCTTGTTTTTTAAAGTGGTTTTCTTTTTCCACTAAAATCTTAAAAAAGGTTTCTGCAAATTCAATATTTGGATGTGTTTGAATTTGCCGAAACCATTAATAATCACTATGGCTTTCTTACAAATACAATCGCCACAGAATTATTATCAATTATTGCCATATCCGACCCATCCACCAGACCATCTCCATTAATATCTTCAGGATAATAACCAATTTGAATAGAAATATTTGCATTATCAATAGCTGCCATATCTCCTCCATCAATTATTCCATCCTGATTTGCATCTCCACCATAAATAGTATAAATATCATCTGGCATCAATTTCATGTTCGAAGCGTATGCTTTACCTGCTTCAGTTGTAAAATCGTAATCGAATGGCCCTACCCCATTAATATTAATTGGGTAACTCCAGGTTTCAATACTGTTTCTATGCTTTATAACCAGATAATAATATCCGGCAACACCGCATGGTACATTTGTTATAATAATAGTACCATCTCTGTATAGATTAGCGCTCCCAAAAGAAAATGCTACAACAGCAGGCGATAAATAATTATGCAATTCTACTCTCACAGTGTCTGCAATATTATCAGCAAACTGAGGACCGGAATTTCCAATAGCCTGATTCATTAGCCCACCGCCTGAGTATAAACTTTCCAGATATAGTTTAATATTCAAAGTTTTCGTTGCCGGATTTACAATAAATGCTCCCGAAACGGCACTTGTTTTGGCTTCTCTAAGGTCGCCACTTACCTTGCAATAATAATATAAGGTATCTACAGCATCGGCTTGAGGCGTATAGCTATAGGTTTGTGCTCCATTATCTGCGCCCAGTAATGTGCCGCCGGTGTTGCTTGCAGTATCGTTGACATACCATTGATAACTTAAATGATTTCCGTTTACTTTTACAGTAATTGGTGCAAAAGCATCATGGATACATGTGGTTTGTGCGGATGTGGATTGGTAGTTTATAGTTGTTTTTGCCGGCGATTCAATTAAACTGGATACCGCACCTGAGCCATTAGGTCCTGTAAAGTTTACTGTTTTGGTATAGGTGCTGGTTATTGGGTTAAATTCAAATATTCCATCTCCTTCCCAAACCATCCCATATAAATTACCATTGGAAGCTTGCATCAATGCTCCAAAAGGACGAGCACCACCGTTTGAACCATACCCATTAAAATCATGTTTCATAATAAATATGCGTGTTGTAAAATCATATTCATAAATCACACCAGTATTATTGGCTCCTCCGGCATCAGTATTACCGTACAATTTACCATTTGCTGCTTGTATTAATCCACAGGTTGCATTAGTTATTCTACCATTAATCCCGTCAAAATCATATACCTTCTGCAAAGTGCCCGAAGGAATATCATACTCAAATAATTCTCCGTTTGTACTATTTTGAGCGACTCCGTATAATTTTCCGTTGGAAGCCTGTATTACAGAACCCATAGTATTTGGATAAACACCATTAGGATTATTCGGAAATATAATATTCCTTGTAGTGGCATTGAATTCGAAAAATCCATTTCTTGACATTCCATAAAATTTACCATTGGCTGCTTGCAGCAATGAACCTTGTGGCGAACCACCTGAACCTGATGAATTAAAGTCATACAATACATTAAAAGTGTTAGCAACTACATCATATTCAAAAATAACTCCACTGTTATTATTACCCCCATTTTGAGTCATACCAAATAAATTACCGTTTGAAGCCTGGATTAAAGAACCATAAGGATTCTTACCATTTGTTCCTCCAAAATCAAACTTTTTAATAAAATCATTTGTAACAGGGTCTATCTCAAATAATACTCCTTCGTCATTTATGCCACCCCAATAAGTCATTCCATACATTTTTCCGTTAGAGGCACGAACCAAATATCCGGCTGGCAGTTTGCCATTGCTTGAATAACCAAAATCAATTTTTTTATTACAGGCATTGGTTTCTTTATTAAATTCAAATATCACACCCTTATCATCTGTCCCACCTGAATAAGTCATTCCATATAATTTCCCGTTTGAAGTTTGAACCAATGAGCCATTTGGTCCAAAACCATTGTTCCCATCGAACTCATATTTTTTTGTATAAGTACTTGAAGTAATATTATACTCAAATAGAACACCATAATAGTAATCACTATAACCTCCCCATCTTGTTGTTCCATATAGTTTTCCATTGGAAGCTTGCATTAAAGAACCCGAAGATTGCCTTCCATTGCTTCCATCAAAATCAAGTTTTTTTGAATAATTATTGGTGGCAATATCGTATTCAAAAAGTACACCATAATTAATCTCACCACCATTAGTTGTTGTTCCATATAATTTACCATTTGTTGCCTGCAATAAGGAGCCATTAGGATTACAACCATCATCCAAATTAAAATCAAATCTCTTTAAATAATAACTTGTTGTAGGATCATATTCAAATAGCACACCCTTATCATTTATACCGCCTGTGTATGTTGTCCCATATAATTTTCCATCAGAGGCTTCCACTAATGTGCTATATGGGACACTCCCATTATTTACTCCATCAAAATCCAACTTTTTCACATAAGTATTTGTTGCAATATCGTATTCAAATAATACACCCATTGAGTTGGCCCCACCATAAGGTGTCATGCCATATAATTTCCCATTTGAGGCTTGCATTAGTGAACAAGTGTTTGGAAAGGAGCCATTATTTCCATCAAAGTCCAGTTTTTTCACATAAGCATTAGTAGTGGGTTCAAATTCAAATAATACTCCCATATCATTCGCTCCACCAGTGTTTGTCATACCATAAAATTTGCCGTTCGATGCTTCAATTAAATTACCTAAAGGATTACTGCCTTTGGCTCCGTCGAATTCAAATTTCTTTATATAAGTATTAGATTCAGGGATGTATTCAAAGATTACTCCTTTCATATTTCTTTCAGAGCTGTTTATCATTCCATAGAGTTTTCCATTCGAAGTTAAAAGAAAGGATGATTGGGGGTTCTGTACTTGTAAATCGCTGGTAAATGAATGAACCACCTGTTCATACATACCATTGCCATCCGTTTTAAATATTACACCACCTGAGTAATTGTCGCCTCCGCTGGAAGTCATGCCCCAAAGTTCCCCCAAGAGTTGTTCATAGTTTACTGTGGCAACCACTGCTGTACGGTTTGCTGAAGCACAAGCAATATTTGAGGCATCCACGTAATAAGTAGTAGTGGTATTAATTGTAGGAGTAATATAAGTATTCCCTGTACCAATGGAAGCACCTCCACTTGCATCCAAATACCAGTTAATAGTTCCGTTGTTTGCGGTTGCTCCCAAGCTTGCTCTTCCTGAATTATTGATAGCGGTGCTGGTGGTAGCTGTGATAGCAGCAACTGCAATCGTAATAATTGCTCCGGATACATCACTTGTTTGGTCGGATCCGCAATTGCCATGAACAACACAATAATAATATAATGTACCTTCAGCCGTTGATTGTGGAGTATAACTATTGCTTTGCGCTCCATTATCTACTCCAAGTGAGTTCCCTCCACTATTACTTGCAATAATGTTACTATACCATTGATAAGTTAGATTTGTTCCAATAGTTATCACAGTAATTGGCATAAAAGTTCCACCAACACATTGAGTTTGGGTTGCTGTAAATTGACTGTTGATTGGCATCAAAGGATTAACAATAAATGCACCGGAAACTTCACTTGTTGCTCGCAGACCACAACTGGATTGTACTTTGCAATAGTAGTATTTTGTACCTATTGCAGTTGTCTGGGGTGTATAAGTGTCAGTCTGTGCACCATTATCCGAATTAAGAGAAGTACCATTTGTGGTGTCAGCAGTTGTATTACTATACCACTGATACAATAAATTGGTTCCGCTTGCTGTGATAGTGATAGGATTGAAGCCTCCTCCATAACATTGAGTTTGTGAGGCAGTTGACTGACTGCTAATAATAATTGCAGGTTCCACAATAAATGCCCCTGAAACATCACTTGTTTTAGAGGGTCCGATATCTCCGGTTGCTATACAATAATAAAATAAGGTTCCTTCTGTGGTTGCTTGCGGTGTATAACTATTGGCTTGGGCGCCATTTGCAGCACCCAGTGAAGTACCTCCGATATTATTACTCATTGTATTGCTATACCATTGGTAACTTAAGTTAACTCCATTTACGGTTACAGTTATTGGCAAAAAAGTTCCGTTTATACATTGTGTTTGTGAGGCTGATGATTGATTTACAATAGTGGTTACAGCAGGGGTTTCAATTACATTAGTATATTGAGGATAAGAACCATTATAATGGTTGAAACTAAATGTATTTTTAATAATTTTGGTAACCGGATCGAATTCAAACAAATTGCCACTATAATAATCCCCTCCATTTCTAGTCAATCCATACAATTTTCCATTGGAAGCCTGCATTAAGTCGCTAGATGGCCCCATACCGTTTGAACCATAAAAGCTAATAATTTTCGTATAAATACTTGTTACAGGATCATACTCAAATAATACTCCTGCACCATTAGTACCACCAGTCATTGTCATCCCATATAATTTTCCATTGAAAGCCAGATTTAATGAACCTATTGGATTTGCACCATTGTCTCCATCAAAATCTATTTCTTTTATAAATGTTTCTGTAGTAATATCATATTCAAATAGTATTCCTTTATCATTTGTTCCACCTTGCAAAGTCATTCCATATAATTTCCCGTTTGGAGCTTGAATTAATGAGCCATCAGGGTAACTTCCATTAGTTGTTCCGGCAAAATCAACTTTCCCAATCAAAGTATTGGTTTCTAAATCGTACTCGAATAAATTTCCCATATAGTTTGCTCCTCCATAATGCGTCATTCCATAAATTTTCCCATTAGTTGCTTGTATTAAATTATTGCCATAAGGATAGCTGCCATTGATTCCATCAAAATCATTTTTTTTAGTAAAAGTGCTGGCAACAGGATCGTATTCGAAAATTACACCAATACCTCTCAAACCGAAATTCGCCATTCCATATAGCTTACCATTGGAGGCTGCCATTAAAGAACCCCATGGAGTTGCCCCTTTCGTTGAACCATCAAAATCAAGTTTTTTTGTATAAGCGTTTGCTATAGGGTCAAATTCAAAGATTACTCCCATTCCCATTGAACCACCGTTAGGAGTCATTCCATATAGTTTACCATTTATAGCTCTTACTAATGAAGCCGAAGGTGTATGTCCGTTGTTATTTCCTCCAAAATCTATTTTCTTAGTATAAACACTTGTCAAAGGTTCGTATTCAAAGATAACTCCCTTGCTGAATGCTCCAC
>CAYYQJ010000239.1:0-5315 GCA_964473775.1 uncultured Bacteroidales bacterium
GTCCGTGTCCCAACAAACTTGACACGGCTCTGAACACTCTGTCCCTACACGACGCTCTTCCGATCTGAACTGTCATTACAGAATAACAGGCCTGAAGGCATAATAAAAGTAACCGGCGTAGGGCTTGTGTTATATAATTTCATATATAAGTTTACAAACATGCCTAATCCATGTGTTACCCAGTTGGTTCTCTGTTGAGTGTTGGCCATATAAGATTCCCATGTTTCAGCAGTTTTAACGCCGCTAAATGGGGCTTTTCCCGGATCGCCACCTAAGATACTACCAATTACTTTAACTGATGATGGAAATGTCCAGGTAGTCCCAACAGGAGAACCGGGATGAGAACCAAGACCAGCTAAACTGGTTGATAAACCGGATGGAGTTGGAACATAGGGGATTTCAACAGGAGGAGTTTTTTCCTTTTTACAGGAAACGAAAATAATGCTAACCAATAATAAAAGTAGGAATGATTTTTTCATAATTTTTGAGTTTTGAAATTAATCTGCAAGTTTAAACATTTTTTGTCAATAAACCAAAATATTTTTTCAAATAATTATTTTTTTTCCAAAAAAAAGTGCTGGTGAATTGTTTAAATATAATAATTACTGTTTGTTATCGATTATAATAAAAATAACCAGTGCGAAATTTTTTTATTGCGTTTTATTAAAAAAAAAGAAAAAACACACTCAAACATTGCTAATAAACATGTTCATTGTAGTTAATGAATCTATAAAAATTCTGCAATAAGTAATGCATTCAAGCAGTAATTCCAATGATTGGCTTAGAATGACTAAAAGTTCCTTAGTAAGTTATCATCGAGATAGGATTTTTGTGTTTCAGATTGTTTGGGTGCAATCACAGTGGCTTTTAAACCTATGTTCGACAGGTCGAGTTTTACATAATCGGCTGGTAAAATGGGAGTCTTAAAACCTGTATTGGTTTCATTTCCCTGAGATTTGCCATAGAAAGCAAATCCCATAGTCATAAGGTAGAAGAGGATTTTTTTCATTTGGTTTTATTTTGTATGTGGTATCGTTATTGTTATTGATTTTCTTCAAAAATAGGATTAGTGTATTCCTTTATCTTTAGTTCTCCTTCCCATCTAAAATCATTGAAAATAAGTTCTGGCTCACAGCCTATATACTTTTTACGCATTTCGTAATATTTTTCAAATACTTTAGGATTTGTAATAACAAAATGAAGTGAGTGGAAGAATATTGCATTTTTGTTTTCTTTTTTATCAAGAGGAAAGTAAGTAACTAATAAATCCTTGTCTTTAATTTTCTCAATAAATAGTTGATTGTCAAAAATACTTGATGCAAGCATAAAATCATCTTTATGCAAAATTGGCACTTTTAGCTTCCTTATAATAATTGGCCATTCAACAATCAAAAATCCATAAGGCTTGAAATTGCTTTTAGCATGTACTACTCTATTAGTGTCTATAGTGGTACCATTTCTATCGAATTCATTTATTCTTAAAACCTGTTTGTGTATTGCCCCCCATTTTATGTTATGGCCTACTAATGCAATTTCGGATTTTTTGAAGAAGTTTAAGAAGCTCATGATTGTTTATTATTTTTAGAAAAGGTGTTAGATTAAAATGTAGAACAACTTAGGTTGCACTATCTGCAGCATTCGGAATTGATGAGGGTTTTATCATTTTAATCGCATCAATTAATTTTACAAGTTCTTCAAAATCTTTAATTGGATTAAAATCTCCCACTGTTTTTTGTAAAAAAATGTCATTTGCTATTTGTACCTTTTTAAGCATTGGCAAGATGTATTTTGAATAATGATTAAAGTAATGGTAAATATCTGCTTTGTTTACTGCAAGTTTATAACCACTTTTACTATTTGCTGATACTATGATAATACCGTTGAATCTTAAATCTCTAATTAGTAATCGTAATGTTTCAGTGGAAATATCCTTATTGTAATAATGCTTTAAATAATTTATTATTTCATAAGTTTGAAGATAAATAATTGGCGCTACCTTTTGATAGAATAAAAGCTGTTCTAATATAGTTTTAATAATCTCATCTTTATTATTATGGTATTCCTCGAGAGCATCTGTTCTTACAATTTTAGATATCTCTTCATCAACAGTCGATTCTGAAAATATAGGTTTTGAATCAACTTTTTGTTCTTCTGGAAAAAATCTTAATGAATAAATACTCGGCTTAATTAGATTAAAAATTTGATAATTTAGTTCAATTTGATAATCATTATTAAAACACTTTCCAATAGAACCTGCTAGCAAATCAGCAAATTGTATTAATGGTTCTGTATAATCATCAGAAAAATGATAGCGTTCAAATATGTTGTTTTTTATTTGCCTTTCAAGATAATCTCTTACCTCATTGCCATAATTTTCACTAATTGTATGATGGAAATAAATTTCAAATTCGCTAAATGAATGCATTAATTCTCCAATCAATATTTTTTGAAAATATTTATAGAAAGTTTCTTTAAATCTTAATCCTCCTTTATCTTGATCTAATTTTTCCTTATCAACAATTAAAAAATGATTTATAAACTTTAAATTAGAATACAGGTATTCTAGGCATTGAATTCTAATGTTATTATTTGCAAGTCTTTTTGAACTAGATTTTATTTTTTGACCGAATAAAAATTTATTGCTTATTTCATCTCTTATCTGCCTTGCTTTATCAATTTGAGATTCTTTGATAACAATAGAACAATATACAAACTTAGTGATATTTTTATTGTCATTCTTTTTTAAGGTTGACGTTCCAAATTCATCACAAAAAATATAAACTTTATCCAAGATTCATTTTCCTTTCAATAATTATAGATATTAACACCCACAAAAAACAGTAACCAAATATCATTTGTGATTTAAATGAATAATTCAGGTTGTTTTTTCAATATCTTCTTCCAAAACTTTTTTAATAAAAAAATTCTAAACCACACCACAAAACTAACCATTCCCCTCCAATCCACCAAACAATATTTATTCATTTTTAATTCTATTTTTCCCGCAACTTTCCACAGCCTGAATTTCCTTGTTTGCAACTGTAAAAACAGTGGTTCTATTCCAAAAACCAAAAATCCGATATTTGAGCCAAAAAACCGATATTTGAGCCAAAAAACCGATATTTGAGCCAAAAAACCGATTTTTAAATCAAAAAGCCGATTTCTTAGCCAAAAAACCGATATTTGAGCCAAACTTCCGATATTTGAGCCAAATAACCGATATTTGAGTCAAACTTGCGATTTTTAAATCAAACTTCCGATTTTTGAGCCAAAAAACCGATTTTTGAGAAAACTTCTTTAAATGGCTTGATATATGCGTGATGCATAAAAAAGGCTGCTGTTTATGGCATCAACAGCAGCCTTTAAAATTCCGGTATGGAAAATGCTTATAGACAAACGATATCAACAACAACTGTCCAATCGCTCAGACCAGTTTTTGATGATTTATATCTTGCTTTGAAATAGTAGGTTGTACCTTTTTTAAAACCGTCGGCAAAACCATGGCTATTCTGACTAAAGTCTGCAAGTTTCCATGAATCCGCGTTATCCGGACTGGTAGTAACCATAAAGATAACGGCGAACATGCCTTTTGGTCTTTTTATGTACATATCGAATGAACCGGAAATTTCACCGTTTTTTACTTCGATGGAATCTCTGGAATATCCCTGACGTACCCGATAACTTACGCCGAGGCTCGTGATGTTGGTAATGGCATTCACCGGATCGCCATTAGCCACCGTTTGGATATCTGCAAGCAGACCATCCATAGCATTTTCCATTAATTTTTCAGCAACGTTTCTTGCCGCTACCGTGCCGCGTGCCTTTGTGGCAGCTACCAATATGGCAGCACGGAAATCGCTGATTTTACCTTTTGCGGCGTTGATTTTGGTAGCCTGTCCCGTAAAATGGGAGTCAAGCAACATCTCGTCGCAAATGCCATCGTAATAATCGGCTTTAGCAGAAACGTTTTGAGGTGCATCATAGCAGGCTTGCGGAACATGCAAGAAATCTGCTGCTGTTGTTTCACTCATACGCTTTACATTTTTGATTGTTAATAAATAATTTTTAAATCCAGTTTTTTATTCTGGCGGCACTTCCGCAGCTTCCCGCGAAAGATGATGTAAAATTACTACTATACTGAAGTGTATGCAAGCTCTGTAAGGCTATCGTCCGGCTATCGTCCGGTAATGGGGTTTAATTTATTTATTTGCAATGGCTTGCAAAAAGCAACTTGTTATACACTTTTTTGTGCTCTTCGTCCGGGCAGTATTTTATAAAGATATTTTCGAGTTTCAGGCGTAAGGTTTCTCTGGTTTTTTCGTTTTGCAATGCTTCTGAAAGCAGTTTGCGATACTCTTTTCTGCGGGGAAGTTTCTGAGATTCATATGTAATCATTCTGTTTTTTAAAAAATTGTCCAACCCCCGCGAAGGGCTACAGCTGATTCGATTGCATCTATGAAAGAGGGTCATCAAAGCCATAAATCCGATTAAATGTTCGCAAGGCACGGTCAAATAATGAGGCGATTTGCAAATTTTTAACAGATCGTATAAGGCCTCACTGCCACCCAAATTGTTGAAAAGATTCGTCACATCAACAATAAAGGAGGTTAGTGTTAGATTTAATTTGTAATCATCAGCCCATACATTCCATTTTATAAAAAACACTAAATCAGAATCTGAAGGTTCCGGCAAATATTTGGTTTTAACCGGAACCTTCATTTTATTTTGTTTGTAAAATTCTCCTAACAAATGATAAATGAATTTGTTGGCATTGCGACATGCCGGCGAAATTAAAGTTTCGAACAAAAGGATTTCGAGAAGCTGTTCGTTGGTGATGCGCGAAATTTTTTGAGCATAAATAATCAGAATCAAAGCGGCACGTATCAGAATCAGGTTGTCGGCCTGATTTTTTTCGTCCCAGTTCTGATTGTTTAGTCGGTCAATCATAGTAAAAATGCAGTCATTAAAAAATTGATTGAAGCATTTTTGAGTGGTTTCAAGCGTATCCGGATGGTCGCGATGATTGAAGCGAAGGAGCACATCGTTTAAGGCTTCGTAAATACCATAATCTTTCAGCAGCGAAATTGCTTTTTGTTTCTGCTGAAAATTAGAAGATTGCGATATAATAAAACTAAGGGCCATAGCATCATCAAAGAGTCATTAATATAAACGTAAAAAGCCGCAGAAAACTTGGTGTAAATGAAAAAAAATTTTGGTATGATTTGTTTGTTTAAGATCTGATAGCCGGACAGGTGTGAGAAATGGTTTCAGATCGGAAGAGCACACGTCTGAACTCCAGTCACCTGAAGCTATCT